>JAYWEG010000156.1:0-10621 GCA_043779445.1 Bacteroidota bacterium | reverse complement strand
TAAAATACCAAAATTTGAATACGTTAACAAACCAGAATTAAACAAAAATTTCTTAAGAGATAAAGTATCCTTAGATACATTAAAGTTAGTTAGTAATTTAACTAATTCGAATAATTTCGACACTTTCGATGAAGTTCAAAACTATATAAATCAAGAAATTAACAATTCAACAAAATTAATTTTTGAGAATACAAATTTAAACGATACAGTAATTTCTAGCAATGGAGTTTTGATTCCTGTTTCAAACACTTCATTAGACACAACAAACGCTTTTACTATTTCTAATATTGGATATGGGTTTTGGCCAGTGATGCCAATAGGTTTTTTATTCAATACTAATTTTGATGGCGATCACATTGTTGCCGCAAGTTATACAGCAACATTCGAAAATAATACTTCTGTTACATCAACTAAGTTTGAAGAATTAACAACTAATGGAAATTTATTTGTAAAAATTTTTAACGATGGTCTTGACACTTCTAAAAACGTAAATATTAATCTAACTGGTTGGTTTGATTTAAGTAACGGGAGTAGAATAAACATAAATGGAAATGCCATTTTTACTGTTCCTACTTTTTGGATCTTGGATGGTTATAGAATTAATGGAAATGGAACCTATAAACTAGAGGTAAAAGGAAACGATATAGAAACTGGAAGCACATTAGAATATGTTCCATCTGGTTTTGGAATCAAAAGATTAGGGATTGCTGATTACCGAAAAGTAGAACAAGAAATTTGTTGTTACGTACCAGGCGAAGTTTCGCATATTGAAAACGTGATGGCTAGCGAGTACAAGGAACGATCCACAAGAATGTTGCGAAGATCAGAAAATACAACAACAAGTAGCACCGAAAAAGAAACCGAAAAACTAACTGATTCAACAACTGCAGATCGTTTTGAAATGAACCAAGAAGTAGCATCTGTTTTAGCAGAGGATACTCATATTGGGGCTCAAGCCAGTGTGAGCGCTTCTTATTCTGGTGTTACACTAAACGCTGGTGCCGATTTTGCCAACAACACCTCAACCGAAGAATCCAACAATCAAGCCGTTACTCACGCAAAAGATGTTACAGAAAGAGTTTTGGACAGAGTTGTTCTAAAAGTAAAAGAAGAACGCGTTTCCAAAGTCATTGAAGAGTTCGAAGAAAACAACAAACACGGTTTTGATAACCGAAACAGCAAAGACCACGTGTCTGGCGTGTATCGATGGGTAGATAAAGTATATCGAAATCAAGTAGTGAATTATGGTAAACGATTGATGTATGAGTTTATGATTCCGGAACCAGCCACTTTTCATAATAAGGTAATTTTAGAAAAAAATAAAGAATTAAACGGTGAAGCCCTTATTAAACCTATTGATCCTAGAATAGGTAATAATAATACAAAACTCAGTTCTCCAAAAGATTTATTACCATCTAATTATCAATATTGGGCTTCAATGTACAATGCCTCTATTGAATCTCATCCAGAAAATACAATAACAGTTGGTAAATCATTCGACTATAATACTTCAACCCCAAAACAAGCAAATTCCAAATCTGAAATAATAAGAATTCCAGAAAAATATATGTCTAATAAGGTATCTGCTGAATTTGAACCATTTTTTACAGGTGATGTTGGATGGGGAATGCAAGCAAGATTAATTGTAGGAAACAAAGCAATTTTTAAAAGCTCAATTTTATCTGGTTTCGCGTTTTGGCCAAATAGTTATAATTTTACGAACATTTCTTATCCCGCCAAAATCGAAAACGAATATATGCCAGGTTATAAAGGCGAAGTTCCTATTACTGTTGCCTCTACTAATGCTTATACGATTAATGGAAATGTAACTATTGAGTGCATTTTAACTAATGAAGCGAAAGAACAATGGCAAATTGAAACATTCAATACTATTATTCAAGCTTATGAACGTAAACTAGAAGAATATAATCAGAAATTAAAACAATTAAACAGCCAAGCACAAGGTACCAACCCCTTATTCTTCCGTCAAATAGAAAACATAGTACTACGTAAAAATTGTATTGAATACTTGGCAAGTCACGAAGCACTTGGAGCAAATAATTTGTTTACAGGGACAACTGGTGACAAAGTAGTTCAAGATTTGCATGTTTTATATGATGACCCAAAACTCGAGATCTATGCTTCCAAAGTAAAATTCTTTGAGCAAGCCTTTGAGTGGGGCTTAATGAGTTACAATTTTTATCCGTTTTATTGGGCAAATAAAACCAACTGGGCAAGTTTATAGAACATCAACGAAACCGACGATGTTATTTTCCGAGCCTTTTTGCAATCGGGGATGGCAAGAGTCATTGTAACTGTTCGACCTGGGTTTGAAGAAGCAGTAAACTGGTTCATGAAAACAGGACAAGTCTGGAACGGCGGGCAAGTAACCACTTTAGATGACCCATTATTTATTTCGATAGTCGAAGAACTTCGAACAACTACCGGAACTGTTGAAGAAACTTGGGAAAGCCGCGTGCCTACATCACTCACGGTGATACAAGCAGGAAGTTTGGGTTTAGAAGTAACACAAGCATTGCCGTGTGATGATGATTGTAAAGACTATAAACTATTTGATAGCGATGGCAACCCAGTTTTAGATACCAATGGTAACCCAAAATCAACTAATCCGTTTGTAAAAAGTAATGTGACTTTGCAGGGAATTGTTCAAGAACCAATAAAATCAGTTCCTGTTGAAGCAACTCCTGTAGAAACTGGAACAAAATAATTTGTTACTCATACAATTCTATAATCCTGCTCGCATAGAGCAGGATTATTCTAAAACAAAACTATGGATTCAATAAACGGAATACCACTAATTTGGGATAACGAAGGCGACAAGAATTTGTTTGGGAAGTTGTTTAATCAAGGACAAACAAATCCTACTTTGGAAAATAATTTCCCAAACAGCTTGGATCAAAATCCACAAAAAAGAAATCCTTTTTCGTACTCGCCGCTCACTAAAACAGGTAATGATATACGGGATAACTTTTTTGGTGGATCAAAAATTTACAATTATATCAATTTTGAATTTGTAGTTGACCCAAGTTCGAACAATAATCCACCTGATAAGTTAAAACCTATTGAGAATTTCATCTACTATGACACCAATAAATCAGGGATTTATGGCGATACTGTAAATGGTATAAAAGATAAATTTTTATTCAAAGTCAAACTATTTATCTCAAAAGATAAAAGCCAAATTGACGAAGTATACAATGATTCTACAGTTATTGCTGGCGATGACGAAATTTTGTTATTTCTCGAAGATAATACTGGCGATTGGAGTGGTTCTGCTTTTTACAAAAAAGTGGGCAAAAACATAACCAAAAATAAGTTTGATATACTTTTAAATGCAGGAACTAATAAAAATTACACTAGTTATCTCAATGAGTTAAATCAAAAATACAATATTTCATTACCAGAATTAATAGAATATTTACAAACTGGAGAAGTCAAAAACACCTTTTTAGATATTGTTTCTTTTATTTTTGAAATTTCATCTTTATTTTTTACAGACACAAAATCATTAAAAGAAATCGCTTCTGGAATAGAAGCTGCCATAAATTTTATTAAAAAAGAGTGCCTCATAGACGATAGCAACTGGAATCCTGCAAAAGCCAAAAATTTTGAACCCATCTTGTTTTTTGGAGTATCAGATTTGTTAGATGCTATTGATGATAAAGAAATTAATGAATATCTAAAAAAAGGTGTCACAAATTTAAAAGAGAAAATTGATAAGTATGACACTACAATAGAGAAAATTTTGCTCGGTATTTCTACAATTCCTACTTTGTCGCTATTGCCAACAATTCCCGGGTTACAACCAAAAGATACTTTCTCTAAATTGCTGTTAGAAAAATATCATTTTCTGCGAACCATAGTGTATCAAATGCTTGATGATGCAGAAAATCTTGATTTTTCAGATGGAATAAAAGAAGGAATACAAGTTATAAATGCTTTTTTGTGCGGTATTTGGAACGGATTTGTAGACGCCATTTGTGGCATAATTTCATTAATACAATACTTGTTTGAAGGAGCAGCGTTTTTGACCGATTTACTGCGAAACTTTAAAATTAGAGGACCAGAAATTCTCGAAAAAATTGATGACATAACCTTAAGTTTTAAAAACTTAGATTTTAAAAAAATATACAACAAATTAGTTACTGCTATACAATCATGGACACCAAATGGTTTTGCAGTTTCGCTGGTAGAAATTGCCTATTTTTGCGGTGCGTTTATTGGTTTTGTAGTTGAGTTAGCAGTAGAGATTGTAGGCGGTATTTTGATATCTGGCGGAGTACTTTCTGTTGAAGCCGTTTTGGTAAAACTAGGTGAAGTTTTCAAGGCATTAGTCAGTTTAATTTTTGGTGCAATAAAACTGCCAGTTGCAGTTGCAGGCAAAACCCTCAACGGTTTTCTCGAGGCACTCAAGTGGCTCTATGAACTTCTTGTCAAAGGCACTGATGAGTTTTTGAGAATTATTGATGAGGTGTTTGTGAAGTTGAAGGTTCTGGGAGGAGAAGCTTTAGAAAATTTTAGTAAGTTAAAGGAACGAGCAAAAAATATTTTTACTAAAGAAACAGAGTTTGATGCTTTGTATAGAGATATTACAAAAAAGTTTTTCATTAATAATAAAGGAATATTATTAGATCATGAGTTTTTTAAAATAGCATCTAAAATCTCTGAAACTTTTAAAATCGAAATGATTCTAATTGATAGAAATAGTGAGAAATTTGCTGAACTATTTGCTAAGTGGGAGAAGAGCCCAATTTATGCAGTATTTCATGACAGCACTTTTGTAAACGGTAGATATGGAATAGTTTTAGAAGGACCAGCAATATATTTCTTTAAAGGAAAAGCAAATGTAAATTATGTTAGAGAAACTATTGAAATTACATCTTTTACAGTTCAGCATGAATTATTGCATGTAAAACTTTGGCACAAAATGGTTGTAGAATTTCCAGAATTTGCTCAATTGTACCGAAAAATACCAAGAGTTCTAGATGAATTAAATGTTGTAGGTGAAATGTTAAAACAAAATAGTAGAAAAATTGCAAAATGGGGGATCAAAGAAATTCAGAACGATATTGATATAATTAATGATAATCCCAAATGGAAACCATTTGTGAAAAAATATTTTGGAAAAGAAAATATTGAAATAAAAGATTTAGAAAATTGGGATTTAGGTATATATTTAAAAGATTTATAAAATGAAACACAAAAAAAAAGAAATTCAAACTATTGTTCGTAAATTAATGAAGGATACTGAAAGACAATATTATGAAGAAAATAAAATTTATGCTGAATATGTGAAAAATAAGGTTCTATTACAATTCAATAAAACAATAGAAAATTGTTGGCATATAGCAGTAGACGTTCATGACGATCAATCGAACAAAGAAGAACCTGCTTCAATAATTATTTTTATAAACGATGATACTTTAGAAATAGAAGGATATCTAGATTGTTCTATGGGAAGACCTGTTCCAATGATAGCAGATAAAAATAACATGGGTAAATATGAGTTAGGTTTTCAAAAAAAATAGTTTTAAGTCATTAGCAATGGCGATTTTTACTTAAAATATTATCTTCTTTAATAAAAACACTTGAGTGGCTCTATGAACTTTGGATATGCAAATAAAAAGTGGAGTTTAAGTTAAGCGACATTTTTGTAGTTAAATTGATTATTAAATTTGTCAATACTTTAAAACTTAAATATCTTCATTACTTTAAAATTAATATCCAAAAAAATGAATACAGTAAAATTATTAATACCTGCTTTTAATGTTGATAAACAATTGAAATCAACTATTGCATCTACAATGTGGACAGATGCAAACGATTTTTTACATAGATCCAATATAATTTTACAAGATTTAGAAACTGGAAGTTTTGCATATTTAAGTAAGATCTATGTTGATATATTAATGGCGATTGAATCAGATTTAAAATGCATTATAATCGGATTATCACTTAAATCTGAAATCCCAGAGGAGTCATATAATATAATTCGAGGTCATTCACACAAAATAGATAAATTGTATGATGAAGCAAGAAAAAGAGCATTTAATAGAATAAAATTATTAAACAAAAAAGATGAAAATCAATTAAAAATGAATTATACTGAAAAACAAATTCTAGAAAAATCAAAAAAAATTCTTAAAGATTTACAAAAAGAATTTTATGATGAAATTAATATTGAAAGTACTTGGTATCAAAAAGAAAGACCTGTAAGAGGAAACGAAAAAATGACTCAATCTTGTTGGGTAACATCAATACATCAACCATTATTTGGTGGAAGTTCCGTTTTCTTGACTATTTCAGATGAAACAGGAGAGCCTAAGTATATTCAAAACAAACATTCAGTTGAAGAAATCCAAAAGGATTCAGTGGGTAACTATTTTTAATATTACTTAAGCAGTCGATTCAGACTGCTTTTTTTAATAATTAAACTTACTAAAGTCTGCAAAAATAACCAGGTTAGATACAAAAAAAGCACAATGAAAATTGTGCTTTTTGGTATAATGTTATACTGTAACTTTGTAATCTTAGATTTACAGTATCTATTGAATTTGTACAAAAATTAATCATACAAAACATAAATTAATTACTGTTTAATGAATCTTGAATGCAAACTTTTATTTTCTGAATTTAAATTTAGAAGATAAACGCCATTTTCTATATCATCAATTAATATTTTTCCATCGGTTAAAATATCAGACTTAATAATTTTGCCCATCATATCAATGATTTCATATTTATAATTATTTTTTTCATCAATTAGGGATACATTGAGTACGTTTGATGCAGGATTTGGGTACATTGAAAAAAGTGATTTATCGTATTGAATAGTACCTAATGGATTAGAATAATTGATGTTAAATGCCATATTTTGTTGAACATCAGGAGCTGAAAATGGAGATCCTGTGTCTAACAAAGAACTGAAAGTGTTAGAAATAACATTATATTGATTAGCATTTCCGCTTCCTCTCGAATTAATTGTGGTAGTTGGTATAAATTGAAATGAAGCATTGTTTAATGCTTTTCCCTGATATTCAATCCAATAAACTCCTGCTGTTAAATTAGATGTCACATTTCCTCTGATTCTCCAAATTCTCCTATTTTGAGTTGGTGGTATTCCAGGACTTGGTATTTGTGTATTACTAACTCTCAAGGTGTAAATATCTTGACTATTAGCAATGTTAATTACGTTTGTAGTCATATTGCCAGTAACAACAGTAGAAGTGTTTAAATAAGGAAATCCACTCCAAATTCGTACTCTCAAAACATCAATTGGTGGTACACTTCCTAAAAAATCTGTTTGAAAACAAAAAACATCTATATTGTTGATATTCCATGTTTCCCCAAAAGGAACTGTAAAATCATCAAAAATTCTTAAATCAGTATTCGTACCATTATAATACGCATCATAACCGTATATATTGTTGGTTTGTGTGGTGTTGCCAGTATTATTTTGCAACTCACTCCATTGGTGTTGTGCTGGTGTAGTTGGAGCAGATACTCCGCTTTTAGTAGTCTGACCTGTAGCAATTAACCCATTTGTGTAAGTTAATTGTGAATAACAAATACTTGTTAAAAAAATGTAAATTAGAGTGTGTAATTTTTTTGATTTCATAGTTTTTTTTTACAAATCTAAAATTATTTTTATGATTTACAATTTTTTTAATAAAATTATCATATCTAACCGAAAATAATTTTAGTTATATAAATTGTTCATATATAAAAGAGCAGAAAAATTGTGCTTTTATTATCAACAAATACATCAAAAATACTTTCGATAATTTACAAATAAATAAAGTATATTTGATTTTACAAAATCAACTAAACATTTTTTGTGTGACAATTTCAATAACAAAAAATCAATAATTATAAATATTATTAATAAAAATATGAGTAGAATTGACCATTGCACAAACCTTATACATTTTACTAAAGGAAAGAAAATTAAAACTAATTATGAAGAGGCTTATCAAACCCTAAAAAAAATAATTACTGAAAAAACAATTATTTCAAGTAACAGAATGATTTCAGGTAAACACAATTGTATATGTTTTACTGAAACACCTGCGAAATGTTTAACAAACGATGGATTATTAGATGCTAAATATTTTAGCAGATATACTCCTTTTGGAATTCAGTTTTCCAAAAAACAAATATTTAATAATGATGGAAGACCTGTTATATATTCAACCAAATCCGAATATATATTAGAGGAAAAAAATGATAATTTAAATTGGCGATATGTAACATATGATCCAAATGATGATGGAAAAAGTGATTTTACTTGGGAAAGAGAATGGAGAATTAAATCTCAAAAGTTAACTTTTGAAAATAGTGAGGTGAAATTATTATTTCCCAATATTACATGGATTAATAGATTTATTTTAGAACACGATATAGAATATCATAGAAGTGGAATAAATGCAAACTGTGATGCATGTTTTTGCACAAGAGAGGCGAAAATCTATAATTTTGTTGATTTAGTAAAACCTGAAACTTGTGAATTTATATCTGGAACTTGTCCTGATAATTCCAAATTTCCATGGATCTTGATTAATATGAACGAAAAAGACAGTCATTAACAATTTTTGTGGCAATTAAATATTTCAACAACGATAAGACTTATATAAAAACCAACTATTTCACTTTTAAATTAATTAATATCCCAATTAAACTTTTCGCCTCCTCTATCCACTTGTCCCAAATTTCCCTTCATATCTAAAAATTTTACACCGCACCACCGATGTTTTAATTTTTCAAGCATTTGTTGACCTAAGTAGCATTTTTAATGCCTACAATAGGTCTACTATCGCCTACAAATAGTCTACTAGCAATGACAACTACTTTACTATCTGCAACAAATACTCTACTGGCAACAACAAATATATTACTATTGACAACAATTAGTCTACTATCAAATACAAAAATACTAATATGCTAAACAATTGTATAAATAACAACGTTTTATTTATAAATTAATTTCGATTCTAAAATTTTGGCACTACTTTTGATTTATACCAAATTCAATAACCCATAAATTTAATAAAAATGAAAAAGAAAGAAGTTTTGAGATTGTTTACTTTCTCTGATGCCGTTTTGATTACCAAAACCAGAGAAAAAATTGCATTTATTAGACGAGATATCGTGGAATTCGAAAAATTTGGGGTCTCCCCAGCCAATGTCCTTGATCTCGAAAACAAGGTTAATGTCTTTGCTGACAATGCAACCGATGTCGAATCGCTGAGCAATCAAACCGAAGTTACCACCGCAAAAGATGTCAAAGCCGAGGTTTTGCGCGTAGCAATCAGAGATATCATGATTCGTGCAGAACTGAAATTTGGGGTTTCGAGTGCCAAATATCGAAAATTTGGTGCCGATGCGCTCTCTCGTCAAACCGATGCCGAACTTGCCATGACGGGCAAAAGAGTGGTGCGTGTGGGTAACATTTTGTTGGCAGAACTTGCCGACAAAGGCCTCACGCCTGCCCTGCTTGCCGCTTTGCAAACCATCACCCATGATTTTGAAACTTTGGTGATCGATACTCGCATTAAAGTGGGCGAACGTGACATTCAACAAGAGGCGCGTGTGGAAATTGCAAACGCAATATATTCCGTTTTAGTGAGTTATACTAACACAGGACAAAGCATTTGGGCAACCAGCAACGTGGCAAAATACAACGACTATATTGTTTATAACACCCCAACGGGTTTGCCACCAGTGGTTTAAGTTTAGCATAAAAACAATTTTTGTTTATCTACGAAATGATTCAATAGTAACCTATTTTGATTAACTTTGTCACACAGTTTTGATTTATTTTTTCAATTTTAAATTCTAAATCTATCTTTTATGGACACTCCAACCCAAAACCAAATTGCTAAACTGCACCCTTCTGTGCGTGATGAAATCACAAAAATTATTCAAGATTGCGATGCAACACTAACGGGCAAAGCCAAAGTGAGAATCACTCAAGGTTTGCGAACTTTTGCCGAGCAAGACGCTTTGTATGCCATTGGTCGAACCAAACCAGGCAAAAAAGTGACTAATGCTCAAGCCGGAAAATCAATACATAATTTTGGTTTTGCTGTAGATATTTGCATGATCATCGACAAAAAAGTCGCTTCTTGGGACACCACAAAAGATTGGGACAATGATCAAGTAGCAGATTGGTTTGAGTGCGTGAAAATATTTGCAAAACAGGGCTGGGAATGGGGTGGCAACTGGAAAACTTTTAAAGATTTACCCCATTTTGACAAGCGTGGTTTCAACGATTGGAGAAAACTTTCAAAACTAAAAAAAGATACTAACAATTATGTGATTTTAAAATAAATAGACAATCCGTTAGTAATATGCTTTTGAAAATGGAAAGCATATGACACGGATTTAAAGAGATAAAAAATGGACTTTTATATAATTAATGAGTGAAAAATCCGTTTAATCTGTCTCATCAGTGTGTCAATAATGTATAATTTTTTAAAAAAATCTAAAACATGAAAAAATTGAAACTAATTGTATTATTGTTCTTGGGATTATTTGCCTCTTGCAGCGCCATCAAAACTGCAGTTTACGATCAATATTCGTATCAGCAAACTACTTCTCT
>JAYWEG010000155.1:0-4282 GCA_043779445.1 Bacteroidota bacterium | reverse complement strand
AAAAGAGCACGAAGAAAAAAAATAATGAAGCAAGCCAAAGGTTTCTTTGGTCGTCGTAAAAACGTTTGGACGGTTGCTAAAAACGCAGTAGAGAAAGCAATGTGCTATGCCTACCGCGATAGAAAAGTGAACAAAAGAAATTTCCGTGCTTTATGGATTCAACGTATCAACGCTGGAGCTCGTTTGGAAGGGATGTCTTATTCACAATTTATGGGAAAAGTGAAAAAGCACAACATGGAATTGAACCGTAAAGTTCTTGCAGATTTGGCTATGAACCATCCTGTGGCTTTCAAAGCAGTACTTAACAAAGTAAAATAAACGTTTTATCAACAACAATTTAATTCTTACTTATAAAAAAATCCCAATCGAAAGTTTGGGATTTTTTGTTTTAATTAATAAAAATTAGGAGATTATTTTGTAATTATATCTTTCTTTAGCCAAAATAAATTTTATAAATAAATAATAAGTTGCTATTTTGAAAATTAAACTTAATATTTTTAGAACATCTGAATCATAGACGTATTTATAAATGTCAAAGCAAGCATACATTAAAGCTATACATAAACATCCGAATCCAAAATAAAGATTAATAAAATTGCTTCTCAATAAATAATTATACAGCGCTATACTATTAAAAAAAGTAACAATTATTCCAGAGAGAAACATTGAGATTACCACAATTTTGTTAAGAGTATTTATTAAATCGAAAATTAGAAATTCTATAAATCCACCTAATAAAAACATGAAAAATGCAAATAGAAATAGAGTTAAATCAATTTTTTTTATTTCAATGTTTCTAATAGAATAACCCAAAATTATGAAATGATTGATGTTTAATAAAAATGCTGAATAATACAACAGATATTTCACATCTAAGATTAATAAAATATCAATACTATAATAAATAAACAAAATGGTCAAAAAAACATAGTCAAGTCTTTTCATTTTATGAAAATAATAAAATAAAATGCAGGGAAAAAGACATGTTTTAGAAATTAGGAATAAATTTTCTTCATGAAATAATATTCCTAAAACACTCAACAATGAAAAAAAATAAAATAAAAATAATAGAATTTTACTTAGTTTCATGGTTCTAATTTGGTGTTTAAGAAAAATTAAATAGCCAAGACAATTGCTGTAAAATCATCAGAATTTAATGCTGCCCCACCAATTAAACCTCCATCAACATCTGGTTTGGAGAAAATTTCTCTAGCATTATCTGGTTTAACACTTCCGCCGTAAAGAATCGAAATGTCATCTGCAATGTCACTTCCAAAAGCTTTTCGGACGGTTTCTCTAATAAATTCATGCATTTCTTGAGCCTGATCTGGACTTGCGGTTTCGCCAGTGCCTATTGCCCAAACGGGTTCATATGCCAAAACAATATTTTTCCAAGCAGACTTTTCAATCTGAAATAATCCATCTCGTAATTGATTTTCCACCACGTTAAAATGTTGTTTATTCTGTCTATCTTTCAATTCTTCGCCAAAGCAGAATATGATATTCATTTCGTGTCTCAAAGCGGTGTCAACTTTAAAAGAAATCATAGAATCTGTTTCATGAAAAATGGATCTACGTTCTGAATGTCCAAGAATAACCGTGTTAACTCCAACACTTTTTAGCATATCGGCAGAAATTTCACCTGTAAAAGCGCCGTTTTCTGACGCGTGCATATTTTGAGCTGCAACCTCAATATTGGTAAATTCTAAATGATCCACTGCAGAGGCCAAGTTTACAAAAGTTGGAGCAATAATAACTTGAACCTCGCAGTCTGTTGGTATTTTAGCAATCAATTCGTTTATTAAATCTTCTGTCTCCTCAGAATTTTTATTCATTTTCCAGTTTCCTGCAACAATTTTTTTTCTCATTTTTAATAACTATAAAATGTAAACTTATAAATTATTATAACTATTGAATCGATTTCAAAGTTTGATTAACTTTTTCAAAATCAGTTTCAATAGCTCTATACGTAACTATTTTTCCTGTTTTATCCAAAATAATATATCTTGGAATCCAATCTAAATCAATTGCAGTTCCAAATTTACCTTTCATTAAATCATTCATCATGAAATGATCCCCTTTCAATTCATGCTTTTCGATACCTTCTTTCCATTTATCAGCCGTTTTATCCGCAGACAAAAACAAATATATCACGTTTGGATTATTTGCTTGTAGTTCTTTTAGTTTAGGCATGTTTTTCACACAATCTCCACACCAAGAAGCCCAAACTTCGATCAAAACAGTTTTGCCTTTATATTGGTCAAGAATTTTTTTGAATGTGATTTGTTTTCCAAAAGTTGTCATTAAAGTTTCGTCTAATGCCGTTTTAGAAAACTCCGTTTTTTGCGCATTTGAACACGAAAAAGAAACTATTGCAAGTAACATTATTACTACTTTTTTCATTTTATTAGTTTATTGATTTAAACAAATTTACGATTTATATTTATTTTAACATTAAAATTATCTAATTAAATTAACAAATTCGTCTTTATTGAATTTATCATTTGCTGTGCCAAAATAGTACTTTATTTCTTTCCCATCTTTAATAAATTTTACCCCAGGTACATCTTTGTTCGTTCCCAAAATTTTCCAAAACCCAATAATATCAACAATTTTGTATGGATATTTTGCTCCAGCAACCTCAAAAAATTCTGGAATTAAACTTGCTTCTTCATCCATAAACAAAATCGACATTTCTGGAAAATTTGGATCAGATTTTTTTAGTTCTGTTAATTCTTTTGCTGTTGCTCGACAGTGATCACATCCAGGAACAAAGAAACAAAGCACTTTTTTTCCTGAATCGATATTCGAAAAATACTTGGAATAGCCCGATTTTGTTTTTTGAATCTCTGAAACGATTGGAATTTTTTTAATTTTTGAAGTATCAACCTTAATAGTTTCTAATGCTTTTTCCGAAATTTTTGGAATTGCGACTTCGTTTGTAATTGAATCTGCAACTGTTTCTGAAACAGGACTTACAGAATATTCTGATTTGGGAGCATGAATTGGTGCAACCATAAATATCCCTAGAATTGTTGAAAAAAGTACCGTAGTTAAAATCCAGAAATTTTCGTTTTTGTGATTGTTTTTTGGTAATAAAATATACAAATAGGCTAACAATCCAATGGCAATAATGTTTTTTATAATTGCTTGAATAGGTGTCATTGGAATCAATTCTCCAAAACAGCCACAATTGCCCGAATTTCCTCCACTCAAATACGTTACATAAGTGAGATGAAAAACAAAAACAGCCAAAAGCAAAATGGTTATTGGAATTAAGAAATTTTTCAAAAAATGCTTTTGTAAGATTAAAAATCCCAAAGCCAATTCTATACCTATTAGCGTTCTAGAAAAGAAAGGGGCAACATTTTCTGAAAAACCTAACGAATATAGTTGTTTTACTTCGAAGGTCGATATTGCAAAATAGGGCGATGGAAACATTTTAGCCACGGCCGAAACTATAAATAGAAATGCTATTATAATTCTGATTGCCCAAGCAATGATATTTTTAGAATTTTTCATTAATGTTTTTTTTTAACAAAAGTAAAATTAGATTTTGGTAAGATTTGTTAACGAGTTGTTATTGCTTTCGAATTGCTATTTAAAATCTCTCAAAATTAAAGCAAAAACTGCATAATTAATCATATCTTGATAGTTGGCATCAATTCCTTCTGAAACAATTGTTTTTCCTTTGTTATCTTCAATTTGTTTTACACGCAACAATTTTTGCAATATCAAATCTGTCAAGGAACTCACACGCATTTCTCGCCATGCTTCACCATAATCATGATTTTTATCTTCCATTAACTTTTTAGTCAAAGCAATTTTTTCGTCATATAATTCTGAGGTTTTTTTCAAAGTTAAATCGGGTTGAGTTGCCACACCTAATTCTAATTGAATCAACGCCATTATGGAATAATTAATAATTCCAATAAACTCACCAGTTTCGTCTTCATTTATTTTTCGAATTTCATTTTCCTGCAAACTTCTGATACGTTGTGCTTTAATGAAAATTTGATCTGTTAATGATGGTAATCGCAAAATACGCCATGCACATCCATAATCTTTCATTTTATTATTAAACAAAGATCTGCAAATTGCAATTACTTTGTCGTATTCCTGTGAAGTATTCTTCATTTTAAATTCTATATTTGTATAAATTTGCTCAAAAATAAGCATAATTTTTTAATTTAAAACGGCGTACAATATTCTATTAATAAAAAATGAATTGCAAAGGAAAACTTATTGATTTATCTACTCCAAAAGTTATGGGGATTTTAAA
>JAYWEG010000154.1:0-4304 GCA_043779445.1 Bacteroidota bacterium | reverse complement strand
GTGAGACTCTTTGAGAGTAGTTGTTGAGAGCCGAACATAAAATTTAAAAAATGACTAATTTCCAACAAAAATCTATAAAAAATGTAAGATTAAATTTTGTTTTTATGCAAGTTAGCGTTTTAATTAACTAATTTTTCATAAGATAAACGTCTGATTGCTGTAAGAAAAAAAATACTGCTATCTTTTTACACCTTGGTTGCTAATCCAGTCACTATATTTTTTTGCATTTGTATTGTGTTGCGTCAAATCCGAAGCAAATTCATGGTAACCAAAACGAGTTACGCTGGCACAGAAATATAAGTAATCATTTTTTTCTGGCTTCAAAACGGCTTCCAAAGCAGTAATGTCTGGCATCGCGATTGGTCCTGGTGGTAAACCAATATTTTTATAGGTGTTATACGGATGATTCAAAAACAAATCGTCATACAAAACTCTTTTGATCACAAGTGTAAAATCATTGGCTTGTTTTTTAACAGCATAAATAACTGTTGGGTCGGCTTGTAATGGCATTTCGATTTTTAATCGATTCAAATATACTGCAGCAATTCTAGGGCGTTCGTCTTTTTTGACACTTTCTTTATGAACAATTGATGCTAAAATTGTAGCTTGAATTGGAGTTAGATTATTTTCTTTTGCTTGAGCGATACGTTCTTTTGTCCAATAATTTTGATATTCTTTTAGCATTTTATCCCTAAATTTTTCTGCCGAAGTATTCCAATACATTTCGTATGTATTTGGAATTAGTACTGCAAAAACATTGTCTTCGGTAAAGCCGTTTTTTGTTAGAAATTCTGGGTTTTTGAATGAATTCAATATCGAAATGCTATCGGCTTCGATTTGAGAACTTACCCGACCGGCAAAATCTTCTAAACGTTCTTGATTGTTAAAAGCCAATTTTACTGCTACATTTTGACGCAAAGTGGTTACTAAAGCAAAACTACTCATACCTTGCTTAATCAAAAATCGACCCGATTTTACGTGTTCTGGATAGGAACGTTTGTTGGCAATAAATTCAAATTTATCCATCTCTTTTATATAGGGAGCAATGATTTCTTTGGCTAATTTGTAGCTTGCATTTGTTGGAATGGTTACAAAATGTTCTTTTTCAGAAAGATTTGTGTTGTCTGTAAAAACTTTCGAATAAATAAAAATTCCTGCAACGCAAACAAGTATTGCAAGAATAGAAATTACGATTTTAATTGATTTATTTTTTTTCAAAATACTATTTTATTTAGGGTTGATTAATTGATATAGGTTTTCGTCTTTGTAGATTCCATTGACCAAATTCCATTGTTTTTTAGTTCCAACGATTTGAAAACCAAATTTAGTAAAAAGAGCTAAACTCGCCTCGTTTTCCGTCGAAATATTAGCAAAAAGTTGATGAATATTTAAAATCTCGAAACAGTAATCTATTAATAATCCTAATGCTTGTGATCCAACTCCATTGTTTCTATTGGTTTCATTATTAATAAGAATTCCAATTCCAATGCGACTATTTTTTGGATCATAATCAAAAAGATCGATCAAACCAATTGCTTTGAAATTATGATTTTTGCAAATCACTAATCGCAATTGTTTGGCTTCATAAATATCTTGGTGGGCATTCTCGAGATATTGTTTAATCAGAAATTTGCTATACGGAGTTTGTGTATTACTGACTTCCCAAATAGTTACATTGTTTTCGATGCTGTAAACAAACTCCAAATCCTCGGGTTCGAGAGCGCGAAGATATATATTTTGTGCTTGAAGAGTTTTCAATCTATTTTATATTTTAGATTCAATTTCGCCAGAAAAAGCAAATGTTGCTGGACCTTTCAAAAACACATTCAAATAATTACCAAATTCCTCATCAAAATAAACAATTAGTTTTCCGCCTTGAACATTAATGTGAATTTTTGTTGACTCAGTTTTTTTTGTAGCATGCATAGCGATTGCTACGGCAGTTGCTCCCGTTCCACATGACAAAGTTTCACCCTCAACACCACGTTCAAAAGTTCGGATAGAAAATTCAGATTCAGAAACTTGCGATACAAAATTTATGTTGCTTCCAGATTTCCCATACAAATCACTATTTCGAATTCGTTCGCCATTTTCTTTTACATGATACAGCTGTAAATTTTCGACCATCTCCACATGATGTGGAGAACCAGTATTCAGAAAAATATAATCGTTTGTAATTTTTATATCTGAAACATTGCTCATTTGCAAAGAAACAATATTATTTTCATCAATAGTTGCGTGATGCAAACCGTCAATTGCAACAAAAGTGGCTTTATTTTCAATGATATGCAAACTTTTTGCAAAGGCTACTAAACATCGTCCGCCGTTGCCACACATCGTGCTTTGATTACCATCGGAATTGAAATAAACCATTCTAAAATGGCTTGAATTTTTTAGTCTTGATTCAACGGAGTCTTTTTCGAGCAAAATCAATCCATCTGCACCAACCCCAAAACGTCGGTCGCACAAATGCTCAATTAGTTTTGTGTTGTTTTTAGGAAAAAAATCAGTCCTATTGTCTATCATAACAAAATCGTTTCCTGTTCCTTGATATTTATGAAATTGTATTTTCAATTTTGATCTTTAAAATTATAAAACAAAAATAGGATAATGTTATTGAATCATTACTACGATGCAACTATTAATGTTACGTTAAAGATTGTTAAGTAGTCGTTAAACCGTTTTTTTGAATAAAATTAGTTATATATTTTTACATCACTAATTTAATTTATATCTAAAATGAAAAAGTTTTCAAGTTTATTTTTGGTTTCGTTGCTGAGCGGAGTTGTTACGCTTGGCGCTTATAAAATGTTGTTCGAAAACAATGGTTATTTAGGTAATCAGAAGAATTCTATTGTTTCATCTGCTACAAATTCGTATTCAAAAAATGTTAGTTTCGGTGCAGAAAATACTGATTTTACGATTGCAGCAGACAAAGCAATACATTCGGTGGTTCACGTAAAAAATGTTTCGACTGTTATGGTTTCAAACCCAATGATGGAATTTTTCTATGGAGCAGGATCGGGTCGTCAGCAGGAGCAAATTGGTACGGGATCTGGCGTTATTATATCCGAAGACGGTTATATTGTAACTAATAATCATGTGATAAAAGATGCACAAGACATTGAAATTACCTTAAATAATAAAAAAACATACAAAGCAAAACTCATTGGTACCGATTCTAAAATGGATATTGCTTTATTAAAAATCGAAAGCGATGTGAAGTTACCATTTTCAACTTTTGGCGATTCAGATAACGTAAAAATTGGCGAATGGGTTTTAGCAATTGGAAATCCATACAATCTTACATCGACGGTTACTGCTGGAATAGTTTCTGCGAAAGCCAGAGATTTAGATACCAACGGAATGCAATCTTTTTTACAAACTGATGCTGCTGTAAATCCTGGAAATAGTGGTGGAGCACTTGTGAATACTCGTGGTGAATTGATTGGAATAAACACCATGATTTCGTCTCAAACAGGTTCGTATGTTGGGTATTCTTTTGCTGTTCCTTCGAATATTACTAAAAAAATCATTGAAGATATCATGGAATTCGGAAACGTACAACGAGGAATTCTTGGAGTTGAGGGAAGCGAATTAACAGGCGATGCCTCGAAAGCACTAGGGATTTCACAATCGGAAGGGTTTTATGTTAAAAAAGTAAATAAAAATTCGGGAGCCGAAAAATCGGGTTTGACTAAAGGTGATGTAATAGTAAAACTGGATAATCAAAATATTTCCTCCTATTCTGAACTTTCTGGGTATATTAATGCTAAGCGTCCAAATGACAAGGTTCAAGTAACTTTTATTCGAGGTGAAAAAACCTTAGTGGTACCTGTAACGTTGACAAAAAATGATTATGTTGCAACAGAATTTAAAGGAATTGAACTCGAAAATATCGATGCAAACGACAAAAAGAAATTTAGAGTTTCCTATGGCGTGAAAATAAAAACCATTGACAATGAACGTTTAAATCAATATGCAAATGATTTAAAAGGGGGTATTATTTTGAGTATTGATAATACAAAAGCCATTGATGTTGAATCAGTTTCGAGAATCATGTCTGATAAAAATGATAAACAAACGGTTCAAATAGAAATGATAACAAACACCGGACAAATTATTCGATTGATTTTGTAGTTATTTTTCAAAAATTTAGAATTTTAAAACCAGTTGTAAAAGACTGGTTTTTTGTTGTTTTTAATTTTCATCAAAAGTTGTAACAAAATGTGTATTTTTGTGTCTAATTGATATTATGTTTAAATTATTTAGAGAAAATATTCGAATTGCACTAGGTTCTATCA
>JAYWEG010000153.1:0-4309 GCA_043779445.1 Bacteroidota bacterium | reverse complement strand
CTTATTTGAATTAATATGCTTGAAACTATTATAAAAGATTTCGAAATTTTTACTGCATATTATTCAGTGAGTTACATTCTAATTTATGTATCGCTTTCGATATTATCTTATCTTGCGATTAAAAACTATTATAACTCAAAATATTTTCTTCACAAAGATATCTTAATCAAATCAAACCATACTCTTGGAGTTTCTATCATCGCTCCTGCATTTAATGAAAGTACGACTATTGTAGAAAATGTCAAATCATTACTCTTTCAAGAATATCCGAAATTCGAAGTAATTATCATTAACGATGGTAGTACGGATAATACCTTAGAAATATTAATAAAAGAGTTTAGTCTTGTCCTTGTAGATTTTTTCTATCAAGAACAAATCATCACAAAACCCGTTCGAGGACATTACAGATCAACAGATCCAATTTATTCGAAATTGTTGATTATTGACAAAGAAAATGGCAAAAGCAAAGCAGATGCCTCAAATGCTGGTATTAATTCTGCTAAATATTCCCTTTTTCTTTGTACTGATGTGGATTGTATCCTTAGAAAAGATACTGTTGCCATGCTCGTAAAACCTTTTATTGAAAATACCACAAAAGTCATTGCAACGGGAGCTGCAATTCGAATTTCTAATTCGTGCGAATTCAAAGATGGTATGTTGTATAAATCGCATTATCCAAAAAATTTCTACGCTCGTTTTCAAGAATTAGAATATTTACGCTCTTTTCTTTTCGGAAGAATGGCTTGGAGTAGAACAAATTGTTTGATGTTGGTTTCTGGCGGATTAGGAATGTTTGATAAAGCAACTGTAATAGAAGCAGGTGGATATTGGCATCAATCTCTGGGCGAGGATATGGAACTCATTACCAGAATGCGCCGTTTGATGCACGATAAAAAAGAAGATTTCCTGATCAAATACATACCCGAATCGCTTTGCTGGACCGAAGTGCCTAATGACAATGTCATTTTTCTTAGACAACGTGTTCGTTGGGCAAGAGGATTAGTGCAAACTTTGTATATTCATAGGAAATTATTTTTAAATCCAAAATATGGAAAAACAGGTTTTATTTGTTATCCCTATTTTTTGTTTTGTGAATTTTTTGTTCCCATTTTAGAAATAGTTGGCGTAATTGTTTTATCTATTGACTATTTATATTTTTCGATTAATTATGATTTTTTAGTCATCATTAGTGTATTTGTGTATTTGTTTTATACTACAATTACACTCATTTCAATCTATTTAGATCAACTCATTCACAAACAATACTCGAGCATAAAAGAAATTGCAACGCTAATTTTGATGGTTTTTTTAGAACCTTTTTTATACCATCCGATTAATGTGTATGCCTCTTTGAAAGGCTATTCGCATTTTTTAGTAAATAAAGAAAAAAAATGGGGAGCCATGACTCGACAGGGTTTTACAAACGCAATCATAAAATAATGAAAATTAAATTTCAATATTGTGTACTACTTTTTTTATTGAATTCGGTGCTATTTGCTCAAAAAATAGACACCGATAGTTTGTTAGTTGAAACCACAAAGGAATTAAACATCAATCAAAATGTGGTCAAAGCTATAAAACTCGCGCAAATTGGGATTAAAAAAGCACCAAATTATTTAGATTTCCATTTGATTTTGGGTCGAGCCTACCAAAAAACAAATCAAATTGATAGTGCACGATTTTATTTCAAACATATTATAGAAAAAAACATAAAATATAGAGATGCTTTTTGGTATTTAACTCGTTTAGAAATCGATGCAAAGAACCAACCTGCAGCCCAAGAAACCATAGAAAAAGCACTAACAAATTATCCAAACGACAAAGAATTTCAAATTTTGAAATTCGATGTGATTCAAATGGAGGAAAACGATGAAAAATCTATTGAATATCTAAATAATTTATTGAAAAAATATCCGTCAGATTCAAAAATAAAAGCACTCCTTTCGGAATTAAAGGTCAAAACTCCATCTGATCGAGTTGGAATAACCTATAATCTTACTACTTTTGATAGAAATGGTGTTGGACCATGGCATTTAATTGGATTACAATACATTCATGAACGCAAAAATTTTAGTTGGATTGGTCGAATTAATTTCACGGAGCGAAATGCATTTTCGACATCGAATTCGGGTATTCAGTATGAATTTGAAAGTTACTTCAAAAATTCACCTAAAAGCTATTCTTTTGCAAATATAGCTGTTAGTGGTAATGACAATGTTTTTCCAAAACTTCGATTAGCCTATTCCTATTATTATAATTTCAATAATGGTTGGGAAGCCGATGCTGGTATTCGATATACAAAAACAACCAATTTCGAATTCTATGCTGCTGCATTTGGAATTGGAAAATATGTTGGATCCTATTGGTTTAATTTTAAACCCTATTTGCAATTTTTCGAAAGAAAAATCTATCCGTCTTTTACTGCTACGACTCGATACTATTTCGATACAAAATTCGATTATGTAACGGCTTTTGCTGGTTATGGAACCTCGCCAGATGAACGAGTAACTTTGGGGCAATTTCAACAACGATTTGAGTTCAAATCCTACAGAGTTGGTGCTGGTTATCACAAACTAATAGCTCAAAATTATTGTTTAGGCTTTCAAGCCAGTTACAATTATCAAGAATATCAAAAAAATAATTTCCAAAACGAATATGATTTGTTTTTTTCGGTGCAATATAAATTCTAAAAATTAGTATCTTCGTAAAATAATATGCAATTATGAAAAAAATCTTATTAATTGAGGACGATAAAGTAATTCAAAAAATAGTTGAATTTCTATTAAAAAAAGAAGGCTATCATATTGATATTGCTGGCGATGGCGAAGTTGGCATACAAAAGATTCAAGAATTGGAGCCAGATTTAGTCATTACTGATATTATGCTTCCGTACAAATCTGGATTAGAAATAACATCGTTTGTAAAGCATAATTATCCAAAAATTCCCGTGATTATTGTTTCTGCATTAGGCAAAGAAGATCAAACCATTATTGAAGCATTTAAACTTGGCGTGGATGATTTAGTTGCAAAACCATTCAATCCAATAGAATTGATTTTGAGAGTGAAACGATTTTTGATGTAGTATTTCAAATAAACCAAAAATTCTAGACCAGACTAAAATTCGTTTTTACTAAATTTGCAACATGATATATAATGATACCATTGTTGCACTTGCAACGCCATCTGGAGCTGGAGCCATTGCAGTTATTCGACTTTCTGGTGAAAATGCCATTACAATTGCATCAGAAGTTTTTTTGTCTAAAACTGGCAAAGATTTAAACAAACAAAAATCACATACGTTACATCTCGGTCATATAATTGACGAAAATAAAACATTAGACGAAGTTTTAATTTCGATTTTTAGAGGTACAAATTCGTATTCTGGTGAAAATACGATTGAAATATCGTGTCACGGCTCGACCTATATCCAGCAACAAATTATACAATTATTACTTCGCAAAGGATGTCGGATGGCAAATCCTGGAGAATTTACCTTGCGTTCCTTCTTGAATGGAAAAATGGATCTATCACAAGCCGAAGCCGTTGCCGATTTAATTTCGTCTGATAATGAAGCAAGTCATCAAATAGCCATGCAACAAATGCGAGGCGGTTTTAGTATAGAATTATCTCAATTGAGACAAGAGTTATTGAATTTTGCCTCCTTAATTGAACTCGAATTAGACTTTGCAGAAGAAGATGTTGCTTTTGCCGATCGAACACAGTTCAAAGAATTAATAACCAGAATTGAATTCGTTCTGAAAAGGTTAATTGATTCGTTTGCGGTCGGAAACGTAATCAAAAACGGAATTCCGGTAGCCATTGTTGGGGAGCCAAATGTAGGAAAATCAACACTTTTGAACGCTTTGTTGAACGAAGAACGCGCCATAGTTTCGGAAATTGCAGGCACTACTCGCGACACCATCGAAGACGAATTAGTCATTGGTGGCATAGGTTTTCGATTTATTGATACGGCAGGAATTCGAGATACCAAAGATGTGATTGAAAGTATTGGAATCCGAAAAACATTTGAAAAAATTGAGCAAGCGCAGGTTGTTTTGTTTATTTTGGATGGAAGTTCGATGATGGAAGTTGGAAGATTGATTCAAGTTCAAATAGAAATTGAGAAAATAAGAAATCAGTTTCCACTAAAACCATTGTTAATTGTAGTAAATAAAAAAGACCAATTAAATTTAGAAGAAATAGCGACTATTAATTCAAAACTCATAACTCATAATTCAAAACTCATAACCATTTCCGCCAAAAACAATGTTGGTATTGAAGAACTCAAAAATCAATTGTTGTCTTTTGT
>JAYWEG010000152.1:0-4309 GCA_043779445.1 Bacteroidota bacterium | reverse complement strand
AATATTCTGCAACACCATTTAGTTTAGAAAACACAATGGCGAAAATAAAAGCTAGAAAATCAGTATTTAATAAAGATATTATTGTTATTACAGATGTTGTTGGCTTGGAGGAAAAACAAACCAAATCTATAACTAAAGATTTGAATCCTTACTTTATTATTCCAAAAGCCGTACAAAAAAATAATGTTTCGATCGATAGCGTTTATATTAGTCAAAATCTTGAAAATTTTTTTGAAATAGGAGTAAAATTATCCGATTATGGTGAAGATTCAAAAAACATTCCAATCGCATTGTACAATCAAAATAAATTGGTTGCCAAAACTTTAGTAAATTTCGAAGAAAAAACAAAAACCATCAATTTCACGATTCCAAAAGCCGATTTTCAAGGTTATATTAACATTCAAGACAAAGGTTTAGAATATGACAATTACCTGTATTTTAGTATTTCGAAACCCAAAAAAATCAATGTTATTGGGATTGGAGAAAACACAAAATCTGGATTTTTATCAAGGATTTATACTAATGACGAATTCAATTTTAATAATTTCGAAATCAATAGTTTAGATTACAATTCCATCGAAAAACAAGATGCAATTGTTTTGAATGAACTCAAAGACATTCCGCAAGCACTACAAACCACTTTAAAAGCATTTGTCGAAAAAGGCGGTAGCGTAATTGTGATTCCTTCGCAAGAATGTTTGCCTGCCAATTTGAATGGTTTGTTAGCCAATTTTGGTTCAGTTCAATATTTGAATACTATAAACAACGAAAAATTAATAACAAAAATAAATTTCAATCATCCCATTTTTGCATCGGTTTTCGAGAAAAAAATAGATAATTTTCAATATCCAAATACACGAAATTCATTTGAAATGAAAAGCAATTCTGGCGCCATATTGAGTTTCGATGATCAAAGTCCGTTTCTGATTTCGATGCAAAATTCGCTTTCATCGGTTTATGTTTTTTCGGCTTCGATTAACAAAACCAATTCTAATTTTCAGAATTCGCCATTAATTGTTCCAGTATTTTATAAAATGGCACAAAACAGTCAAAAATCTGGCGTGAATGCTTTGACAATTGGCAATGAAAATCCTTTTTTAATTGATGCTATTTTAGGAAAAGATGAAATCGTTGAAATAAAAAATTCCGATTCTAAATTTGTACCAACCCAACAAATTTTAAATTCAAAAGTAAAAATGACATTTGATGATAATCCAGAAATTGCTGGAAATTTCGGAGTATTTACAAAAGATAAATTATTAAAAAACATCAGTTTTAATTATGCTAGAAGCGAAAGTAATTTGGATTTAGCTAATGAAAATGCTGTTTCTGATTTTAAAATTGTAGATTCTATTAGTAATGTTTTTGATAAAATCAAAACAGATAGAACCGACAACAATATTTGGAAAATTTTCTTATTTTTGACCTTATTATTTTTAGTATTTGAAGTGCTAATTCAAAAATTTGTTAAATAAATATTCGCCAAGAATTCACAAATTATAATTCAAAAATTTGAACCATTAAGAAATTAAAATTTCATAAAAAAATTATGAACCTAATTATCCGAAAAGCCAAAATAATCGATCCGAAAAGCAATTTTCATAATCAGGTTATGGATTTAAAAATTTTCAATGGAAAATTCGAAAAAATTGGAACAAATATTTCAAATTCAGAAAATTTACAAGAAGTATATCTCGAAAATCTTCATGTTTCACAAGGTTGGTTCGATTCTAGTGTTTGTTTTGGCGAACCTGGTTTCGAGGATCGAGAAACAATTGAAAATGGTTTGGATGTTGCCTCAAAATCAGGATTTACGGGTGTTTGTTTGCAACCAAATTCTTTCCCGATTGTCGACAATCAATCGCAAATTAATTTCGTAAAAAATAAATCAGCAGGTTTTGCAACCGATTTATTCCCGATTGGCGCATTAACAAAAAACAGCGAAGGAAAAGACATGGCAGAACTTTTCGATATGAAAAATGCTGGTGCAATTGCGTTTGGAGATTACAATAAAAGTATCGAAAATCCGAATTTAATGAAAATTGCGTTGCAGTATGTTCAAGATTTCGACGGATTAATTATTGCTTTTTCGCAAGATGAAAATTTGAAAGGAAAAGGTACTGCCAACGAAGGAATTGTTTCGACAAGATTGGGATTGAAAGGAATTCCGAATCTTGCAGAAGAATTACAAATTGTAAGAAACTTGTTTTTATTAGAATATACTGGTGGAAAATTGCATATTCCAACCATTTCAACTTCAAAATCGATTGAATTAATTCGAGAAGCTAAAGCTAAAGGTTTGCAAATAACTTGTTCAGTTGCCGCGCATCATTTGGTTATGACAGATGAAAAACTTGATAATTTTGATACAAGATATAAAATTTCGCCTCCATTACGAACCGATTTCGATAGAAAAGCATTAATTGAGGGAATTTTAGATAATACCATTGATATGATAACATCTGACCATAACCCAATTGATATTGAACATAAAAAAATGGAATTCGATTTTGCGAAAAATGGTACTATTGGACTAGAATCTGCTTTTGGGAGTTTAATGAACGTTTTGCCGTTAGAAAAAATTATCGAAAAATTGACTTTTGGAAAAATAATTTTTAAAGTTAATTCAGGTTCGATAAATGAAAATCAAATTGCAAACGTAACTTTATTTGAAACCAAAAAAAATTGGATTTTCACTAAAGAAAACATTCAATCTAAATCTAAAAATTCTGCTTTTCTGAATGAAAAAATGTTAGGAAAAGTGTACGGAATTTATAATAACAAAAAATTAGTATTATAAAATCCTAACAGGTTTTAAAAACTTGTAGGTATCTTTTAAAATAAAATGGAACAAAAAGAAATAGAAGAAGGAAAGACAATTGCCATAATTAGTTACATATTAATAATTGGGGTTTTGATTGCAATGTCAATGAATTCTGAAAGCAAAAACAAATATGCCAGTTTTCATATCCGTCAAGGATTGGGATTAACGATCACATTTATTTCGTTGGGAGTAATTATTTCTAATTTCAATAGTATAAATATTGCTGCCTCAATGTGGATTTTTATATTGGTTTTGATGAGTTATGGCATTTATTCGGCTGCAAAAGGAAGCATTACTCCTTTGCCTTTGGTGGGAAAATTGTATCAGAAACTTTTAGGTGGGATTTCATAAATTAATTAAAAAATACGAATTGAAAATTAAAAATTACTTAAAATTTCGTCTAAAAATATCATGAAGTTAACATTCAAAATTAAAGAACCAAAAACCAAACTCGATAAAAACCCATTGTTGTTGCTTTTGCATGGTTATGGCAGCAACGAAGACGATTTGTTCTCCTTTGCAAATGAATTGCCAGAACATTACTTTGTAGTTTCTGCTCGAGCTCCTTTTGATATGCAATATGGCAGTTATGCTTGGTACGCCATTAATTTTGATGGTGATGAAAATAAATTTTCTGATGTTGAACAAGCTAAAATTTCTCGAGATTTAGTCGCAAATTTTATTGATGAATTAGTAACTAAATATCCTATTGATTCAGAAAATGTAACTTTAATCGGATTTAGTCAAGGTACTATTTTAAGTTATGCAATAGCTCTTTCTTATCCAGAAAAAGTTCAACGAGTTGTTGCAATGAGTGGCTATTTAAACCAAGAAATGTTAGTTGATAATTATTTAAAAAATAATTTATCAAACCTTAAATTTTTTATTTCGCACGGAACTGTAGATCAGGTTGTTCCAGTAGAATGGGGACGAAAAGCCAAACCCTTCTTGGACAACTTAGGAATCGAATCTGTTTATCAAGAATATCCGATAGGTCACGGAGTTTCTCCAAAAAATTTCTATGATTTAAAGGAATGGCTTGCTTTGTGAAGAATTACTTTTGGTAAATCAAACTCTGAAAAGTTTCAAAATCAATCGATTTATCTTCGTTAACAAAATATTTTATCAAGCATTCTCCCCATAATTTTCCATCAGAATAATCGGCAATGATCCAACGATGATTGATGATTTTAATTTTGTTAATAATAAATTTATTGGCTCCTAACTGTTCTTGACCAGTATATTTATTACCTTTTGGATCATTGTTAAAATCCATTAATTTATTGGTCACATTCGGAATTAATTGAACATAATCAATGATTTTTGAAGAATCATCGTTATCAAAATAATCTTGTGCGTTTTGGTTATTTGTAAGTGAAAAATAATCTGCATCAAGTAATTTATTTTGAACTTCAGTAAGTTTTTTATCCAACTTTTCGTTTTGAAGTTGCTCATGTTTTACTTCGCCTTTATAAAACATGTAAG
>JAYWEG010000151.1:0-4345 GCA_043779445.1 Bacteroidota bacterium | reverse complement strand
AATCAAAAATGGGCTACCGATATAACGGAATTTAATGTATCTGGTAATAAATTGTATTTATCGCCTATAATTGACTTGTTCAATCAAGAAATAATCAGTTACGAACTAACAGAACGTCCAGTGTTTAATCAAGTAGTTATGATGCTAAAAAAAGCATTTAAGAAAATACCAAATAACACAAACTTAATGCTTCATTCTGACCAAGGCTGGCAATACCAAATGAAGCAATATCAGCATTTATTAAAAGAAAAAGGAATTACTCAAAGTATGTCAAGAAAAGGAAATTGTTTAGATAATGCTATTATCGAAAACTTCTTTGGAATACTTAAATCAGAATTATTTTATTTAAAGAAATACAAATCAATAGACCAATTAAAAAAAGAGATAAATGAATATATAATTTATTACAATAACGATAGAATCAAGTCAAATTTAAACAAAATGAGCCCGATAAAATATCGAGCTCATTATTATCAAAATTAATTATAAATTTGTCTAAACTTTTGGGTGCAGTCTAAATTAAAGTTAGGCTTTTAGTTTTATTTGAACCTTGTCAAGGTTATAATTAACAAATTAAAATTATTTAATGTGACGGCTCTGCCTCGATGGCATCAAGGTTTATATTTTGTTTTTTGAGGGCATTTTGCATCAATAAGGTAAGTAGTATCAAAACACCAAAGCAAATGGCTGCAACAATATATGAAAAATGAATTCCTAAACTATCCCCCAATGCGCCTTGAAATGGTGGGATTATTGCTCCACCAAGAATCATCATAATCAAAAATGCAGATCCTTGCGAAGTATATTTTCCCAAACCAGTTACTGCCAATGCAAAAATGCAAGGCCACATGACCGAACAACACAAACCACCAGAAATAAATGCATACACAGAAACTATCCCTGTTGTAAATGTTCCAATGAGCATGGCTATAACTGCTAAAATGCTCACGGAAATCATTGTTTTTACTGGCTTTTCGTTCGCATAAATGAATGTTGCTATGGCAATCATAATACAAACAGCATAATAATATAGATCTGACATATCGGTGCCTTTTAAATAATTCGCATAAATTATGACTCCAAAAGCAATAAACGGAACGACAATTGTTGCTATGAGTTTGTTGGTTTTATTGAGATTAAAAACGCTAATAGCACCAATCCACCTTCCAATCATTAAGCTACCCCAGTAGAGTGAAATGTATTTAGATATGGCTTGATCAGCCAAACCATTTGTAGTTAAATAGCCTGGAGTTTTTAGTAAGGATCCAAAGTTATTGTCAATAGTAACTTCTACCCCAACATATACGAAAATAGCAATCATTCCATATACTAATTGAGGAAATTGCATGGCTCCCCAACCTGAATTAGACTGGATTGCTTGTAGATTTGAAAAGATTAAAATTCCAATGGTAACTAAAATTAGTAAAATTAATAGAACTGATTTAGAAATTTCTGTAAATTGTCCTAAACTAATTAATCCTATAATTGAAAGGGTAATTGCAAGAATTGAACCCGTTGCTTTTGGAGAATTTTCTAATGCTTCGTCATTTCTCCCTAATGGTAATTTCGAAAATGTAAATACCAAAGCAACAAAAGCAAAAACTCCTGCCAGAATCAAATAAAGAGTATTAATATTTGATGGAGATGGAGCTAAGGTCGCAGTCAAACTTCCAAAAAGGAAATAACTCACAATAATTGGCCCTACAGTTGTTCCAAGCGAATTGACTCCACCAGCAAAATTCAATCTATTGGCACCAGATGATTCGCTACCAAGAGAAATGACAAAAGGTTGAGCAGCGGTTTGTTGCAACGAAAACCCTAATGCAACCACAAATAATGACAACAACATCATAGGAAATGAATTGGCATTGGTACTCGGAATCATTAATAATGCTCCTAAAATGGAAATTCCTAATCCAAAAACGATAGTGTTTTTATAACCCAGTTTATTTACTAAATCATATTTAAAAAACGATGACCCTAAATAAAGTAGCACCGAACCAATGAAATAGGCTCCAAAAAATGAAGAACCCAACAATTGAGATTCGAAGTTGGTTAACGAAAAATGGGTTCTACAAAATGGTATTAAAATTCCGTTTGATGCGGCTACAAATCCCCAGAAAAAGAAAACTATGACAACGGTTAACAAGGCAGGATAATTGGTTTTGGTTTGGTTTGTGTTCATGATTTGAAGTACTAATTGATTTATTAAATTGGTTTGAAACTAATTGCTGCTCCACCACCAGATGCCAAATTTAGTTTTATTTTTGATTTGGAAGTGACTTGTATGGTTTTTGTTGTGTAGTTTATTGGATTATTTTGCCAATGTGCCGTTTTTCCATCTTCGTATAATGTAGCTTCGTATTTTTTATTTAGAGTCAGAAAATCTAATTTTATTTCGGTACTCCTAACATTTTCATCTGTAATTGCACCCAGAAACCAAGTTTCTTTGCCTTTGGTTTTTCTTACAACGGTTAAATAATCACCAGGTTCTGCTTCTAAATAAATGCTTTCGTCCCAATCGACAGCGACATCTTTTATAAACTGAAAAGCATCTGGATATTTCTCATAATTTTCTGGCAAGTCGGCCGCCATTTGCAAAGGCGAATACATGGTTACATAAAGCGCTAATTGTTTAGCTAAAGTAGTGTGAACTTGTTCTTTTTTAGTGGAATCGTATTTACTCATTTTGATTTCGAAAATTCCAGGCGTATAATCCATGGGACCGCCTAGTAATCTTGTAAAAGGCAATATTGTTTCGTGACTTGGCGGATTTCCAATACTCCAAGCATTGAATTCGTTACCACGAGCGGCTTCGGCACAAATATAATTCGGGTAAGTTCGACTAAAACCCGTAGGTCGTGAACTTTCGTGAGAATTGACCATTAATTTGAAATCAGCAGCTCGCTTGGCAACATAATTGTAATGATTGACCATCGTTTGACCGTCGTGAAACTCGCCTCTTGGAATTATTCGACCAACATATCCCGATTTTAATGCTGGATAATCATACTTTTTCAACAATGCAAATGCTCGATCTAAATGTCGTTCGTAATTGGCAACAGATCCCGAGGTTTCGTGATGCATAATCATTTTGATATTTTTAGATTTTGCATAATTATTAACTTCTAGCAAATCGAAATCTGGATAGGGCGTTGTGAAATCAAAAACATCTTCTTTCCAATTGCCAAACCAATCTTCCCAACCGACATTCCAACCTTCGACTAGAACTCCATCGAAACCATTTTTCGCAGCAAAATCAATGTATCGTTTTGTATTTGCTGTTGTTGCGCTGTGTTTTCTCGATGGTTTTGATTCTCCATTGTTTTGAGCATTTTGCGAACCTGCATAATCCCATGTTGCTTTACCAACATGCATTTCCCACCAAATCCCGACATATTTCATTGGTTTTATCCAAGATGTTTCGGCAATTTTGCAAGGTTCGTTTAGATTTAAGATCATTTTCGATGCCACAATTTTTCTTGCATCGTCACTAACCATGATTGTACGCCAAGGAGATGTACAAGGAGTTTGCAAATAGACTTTGTCGCCAATGGCATTTGGAACTAATTTCGATTTAAACTGAAATTTTTCGACATTTACTTCTAGATGCATAACAGGATAATTCACAACTGCCGCTTCGAAAATATTTATGTACAAATTATCGTTAGTTTTCATCATTAATGGCGATTGAACAGTAGATCTTCCTGATATCGATTTCATTCCAATTCCATTATTTAGGTCAATTTTCTCGGTATCAATTTCGGAAATTTTAGTTTCGTTATAGGCGTATTCGTTACTATCAAAATCTCCTGGAATCCAAAAAGTCTTATGATTTCCCGTAAGATTAAATTCCGATATTTCTTCGGAAATAATAAAATAATTTAGTTTTTCTTGCTTCGGAAAATCATATCTAAAAGCTATTCCTTCATCGAAAACTCTAAAAATAATGTTGATTTTTACATTCGTTGTAGTCTGATTTAAAGCAATTTTCAATTCATTATAATGATTTTTAATAGATGCTAGTTCACCCAAAATTGGTTTCCAACTTTCGTTGAATTCAGCAATTTTTGAATCTAATATTTGAAAATCATTTTCTAGATTTTGTGCGTTTTTTAGTCTTAAACCTAATTTGCTTTCTCGTACAATAAGCTTATTTTTGTAACTAATCGAATATATTGGAGTACCCTCCGATGTTAATTTGAAATTTAATGCAATTTCTTTTGAAGGAGATTGGACATTTTGTGCAACCAAAAAAGAAGTTAAAAAAAAACTTAATAATGTAATAATAGATTTCATGATTTTTAAAACTAAAATGCTAATATAAAAAAAGTCCCGATAAAAT
>JAYWEG010000150.1:0-4418 GCA_043779445.1 Bacteroidota bacterium | reverse complement strand
AAAACTCTACTAACCCTTTTTTTTACATTAATTACTTGTCAATTTATTTTTTCGCAAGCCCCAATAGCAGTTACACAAAAACCACCGATTGAATATAATAATGTAGATGTACGTCCTCAATTCAAAGGCGGAATACAAGCATTTTTGAATTTTGTTTCAAAAAATTACCAATCTCCAGAAGAAGATGGATCCACTGGAGTGCTTTTAATGAGTTTCGAAATCAATGAATTTGGCAAAATAACCAACATTAAAATAGTAAAAGAAGTTGGTAAAGGTGCAGGTGCAGAAGCGGTTAGGGTACTAAAAAGTTGTCCAGATTGGACACCAGGGTTGCAAGATGGTAAACCAGTTTCGGTATTATACAGTTTTCCGATTAATCTAAATAATTAGAATTTTAATTTTATATAACAGACAATTTTGCTAGATAATCGTAATGTTTTCCCTCATGAATCATTTGGCATTGTAAACCGTTATTAATTGCAATATTTTGTAAAGTGTTGTAATCTAAATACAACCAAGGAAAATCTTCTTCTTTCTCATTTTTGTATGAAATTGAAAAAGACAATTCACCATAATATTTATTGCCACCGATCCATTTTCCTCCATCATCATCTTCATCAAACATGTAAATCAAATCAGACGAATCGATTAAAATTTGTCCTTTTGTGTTTAATAGAGACTTTAATTTTTGAAGATATCTACTTGCCTCAGTCAATGTTCCAAATATACCAGTTCCATTCATGAGTAATAAAATGGTGTCAAATTTTTCATTTACAACATCCAAAATGTTCTGAACTTTGGCGTTTTTCAAACCTCTAAGTTTACAAGCCTTAATAGCATTTTCAGAGATATCTATTGAAGCGACTTCAAGTTTCAATTCGTTTTCTAGATACAAACTATGACTCCCAGCACCACAACCAATATCTAGAATTTTACCATAACACATTTGTAAAGCTACTTGTTCCATTTTTGGCATTTCTGAAAAAGATCTAAACAAATAGGCAACACTCATTTCGTCAGCATCAGATATTGAGGTTTCTGTAATTAGATTTTCAGGTGAATTGTTGGTTTGATAATCCAGAATTGCTTTTCCAAAAAGATCTTTCATATTTTAAAATAGTTTAGAATGTTTAGAAGTTTAAATAGTTTAGTAATTTAGCACTGAATTTAAATGTTTAAAACTGAACTTTTAAACACCTAAACAATAAAACCATTTTATGGAACCAGCGTTAAACGAAATCATAAAACTTGCCAAAGATAAGCATATCGAAAACAAAAAGTATTTCGTTAAGTTAAAAAATAAACCTCCCAAGAATTTAGATTATGTAATGCAAGATCTACATGATGCTGAATTTAAAAAAACAGATTGTCTAAAATGTGCGAATTGCTGCAAAACTACTGGACCACTTTTTACAGATGCAGATATTGAACGAATTTCGAAGCATTTGCGTCAAAAACCACAACAATTCATAGACCAATACTTGCGAGTTGACGAAGACAAAGATTATGTTTTACAAAGCGTTCCATGTAATTTTCTTGACCAAGACAATACTTGTTTCATTTATGATGTTCGCCCCAAAGCCTGTCGTGAATTTCCACATACTGATAGAAAAAAATTTAATCAAATAACTGATTTAACACTTTTAAACGTGGCTATCTGTCCTGCGGCGTTTAATATTGTTGAAAAAATGAAGTTGAAAATGCCATTGTAAGTGATTCAAACTTTATTTATAAATTAAATATTTAGTTCTCATTTTCTTAAAATCATTCAATCCTTTTGACCATGTTTTTCTAATTTCTATTTCAGAAACTCCAGATTCAATTTGTTGCTGTAACTTTTTTGTCCCTGTTAATTTTGTAAAAAACGGATTAAAAAATTTCGTTTTATCCGAAGTTTCGTTGTACGATTTCATAATCCATTTCAACTCCAGTTTTTTTGTTTTTGGGATTTTCGTCAAATCTTCACCATTACAAACTTCATTTTTGTAGGTTGGTTCTTTTGCTCCTAAATTGGGTTTTGGTGTAAAGCTAAAATTGCTTTTTGGCAAAAATGGCGAGCCGTAAATTTGAAACTGCATTTCCGTGCCGCGACCTACGCTAACATTGGTTCCCTCAAACAAACACAAACTCGCATATAGATTTATTGCTTGATCATTGGGTAAATTTGGCGAGGGTTTCAAGGGTAAGGAATACGACATTTCCCTAGTATAGTTCAAACATGGAATAACGGTTACTTTGCATTGAATCCCATTTTTGAGCCATTTTTGACCGTTTATCATTTTAGCATACTCGCCTATAGTCATTCCATGCAAAACAGGAATTGGATGCATGCCTACAAAACTTGTGAATTCTTTTTCAAGAATTGGTCCGTCAACAATCCCACCATTTGGATTGGGTCTGTCCAAAACAATTAATAGAATGTTATTTTCCGCACAGGCTTCCATAACATAATGGAGTGAAGAAATATAGGTATAAAATCGTGCGCCAACATCTTGCAAATCAAAAACCATTACTTCTATCCCTGCTAATTGTTCTGGTTTGGGCTTTTTATTATCGCCATATAGTGAAATAATTTGTAAACCAGTTTTGCTGTCTTTTCCATCTTTTATTAATTCTCCAGCATCTGCAGTCCCACGAAAACCATGTTCTGGAGCGAAGATTTTTTGGACATTTACTTTGTTTTCAATAAAATAATCCACAATAGATTGATTAGATTCGACACCTTCAAATTCACCAACAACTTTTCCAATAATATTGGTAACATCGCCAGTTTTACCGTGAACACTAATAACACCACTTTGATTAGTTACCACTCCAATTTTTTTATTTTTTAATATTGGCAAATAGGTTCTTATGTTTTCTGCCCCTGTAATGATCTTTTCTAAACCATAAACTTTCTTCAAATCTTGACCATATCCGTTTGAAATTAAAATTAAAACAAAAAGCACTTCAAAATATCTAAAAACTTTTTTCTTTAAACCTTTCATAATTGTTTTTTTTAATCTTTGACTAATATAACTTTGAAACTTTATTACATTTGCAATAAACCTTTTGAAGTTGAACTTAGAATATTTTATCGCCAAACGACTCATTACTTCCAAAGACCATAAAAGTAGTATATCTTCACCGATAATAAAAATTGCAATTGCCGCAATTGCTATTGGAATGGTCATGATGATTGTTTCTATCGCTACAGGAATTGGGCTTAAGCAAAAAATACGAGATAAAATAGCAGCATTTTCTGGACATATTATCATTTCTAATTTCGATGATAATCAGTCGCAAGTTAGTACAACCCCCATTTCGACTAAGCAAAGTTTTTATCCGAAATTTCAATCAATCGAAGGAGTTTCGCATATTCAAGCCGTAGCAAGCAAAGCAGGAATAATTAGAACCGAAAATGCTTTCGAAGGAATAATATTCAAAGGCGTAGGAAAAGATTACAGTTGGATCAATCTTCGAGAATATCTAATTCAAGGAAAATTGCCCGATTTTTCAAAAGAAATAAACTCCGAAATTCTAATTTCACAATTCCTCGCAAACAGACTCAATCTAAAACTTGGCGAAAGTTTCAACACTTTCTTCATGAAACAAACAGGTAATGGATCTCCAAATTTGCGTCGCTTCAAGATCATAGGCATCTACAACTCGGGCTTTCAAGAATTTGATGCTACGTACATAATAGGAGATATTAGACATATTCAAAAACTCAATCATTGGCAAACAGATCAAGTTGGATCTTTTGAGGTTTTTATTAATAATTTTGACCAAATAGAACAAAAAGGAGACCAAGTCTATAAAAAAATTGACTCCAAACTCGACACCAAAACTATTGTTCAAAAATTTCCTATCATTTTTCAATGGTTGCAAATGTTCGATTTCAATATTTTCATAATTCTCATGATCATGATTATCGTTGCGACAATCAACATGACAGTTGCACTTTTAGTGCTCATTCTCGAGCGAACACAAATGATTGGAATACTCAAAGCCCTTGGATCAAACAATAAATCTGTACGCAAAATTTTTCTCTACAACGCATTCTATTTGATTCTGCGAGGACTTTTTTGGGGTAATTTAATCGGAATTGGACTTTTACTAATTCAAAAATTTACTGGGATAATTCAACTCCCGCCAGAAAACTACTACGTTAACGTGGCACCAGTCTATATAAATTGGTTTTACATACTAATTCTAAATATTGGAACAGTAACCATTTGTCTCACCGTTTTGCTAATTCCATCCTATATAATAACCAAAATCTCACCAGTCAGAGCAATTCGGTTCGACTAGTCCTAAATATTTTTTCCTTTTTTTCATTTTAGCGTGTCCCTTCGTAAAAACTACGGGTCAGGCATTTCATTTCAATCTTTTGCAGAAAGAGCAAAAGGATTTCCATTTCATTCCTTCACGCGGGA
>JAYWEG010000149.1:0-11044 GCA_043779445.1 Bacteroidota bacterium | reverse complement strand
AAAAATTTTCAAACAGACGCCCAGTTTTTTAATTATAAGTTTAATTATAAGTATTCTAAAAATGGTACTTTGCAAAGTATTTCAGGAGAAAATAGTTTTAATAAAAGTCTCATCAAAGAAAATAGTAAATATCTAATTTATTCTATTGACAGGTCTTTAAATGAAAGAGCGACTGATACTGAATATTTATATAAAAATAAAAAAACTTTATTTGATTCTATAGTTGGAAATAGAGAGAAATACTCTAATGCAACAACTTATTTTTATTCAAAATATCAATCTAAACTTAAACAAATTACGGTAAATGATAAGCCCAGATCAGTAAAAGAAATTATTAAAAGTTTAGGATTAAATAAGAATGAATTTGAATGATTTTTCTCATAGAAAATCAAACTTTAAAAAGAAATATTTATCAAAAACAAAACTCATTAAATCATCATTAGTTTTAGTACCTAGTCTTACGGGTAAATTATATAAAGAATATGAATTTAGCATTTACATTGCAGAAATAAAATCAAAAAACGACTAAAAATTTAACGCAAAATAAATTTAAATATTCAATAAAAAATGATATCGAATCAAAAATATAAACTGATGGGTGTTATTCTTTTATTTTTAATAGGATGCTCAACTGTTAAAAAAAATGAAGAAGATATAGAATTTAAGAATTTCATGCTACCAAAAAAAGTTGAAAATGCAACTGTTGGTGATTATAGAAATTTCTTAGATTTTAAAGAAGAACAAACAAAACTATCTTTAATAAAAAATAAATTTATAAAAATTGATAAAGTTTACATGTATAATCGTAGCGAAGATTCATTTTCTTTTACAGTTTTTTCTTCAGATGGCAAAATACATATTGCTACAGCCCATCTAGGGGAATATTTAGAGCTAAATAGTAAAATAGTAAAAATAATTAAACCAATTCCTTTGAGATGCATTGGTAGTTTTCAACTAAAAAATGATACCATAAAAGTTTTAAGATATGAGAAAACACCTTTTCGTGAATGGTCGGAAAATGATGTGGGTTATATAAAAAATGATACAGTAGTGTATACGGAAACTTATATAGCAAAAGATTTAACTTACGAAAAAAAGTTGTTAGCAACTACCTACAAAACAAATTTTAGGTTTGGTTATCAACCTACTTTAAATGCAAATTTTTACAAAGATGCATTTAGTGGCTACTATGAAATTAATGGTTTTTTCGAAGTAAAATGATAATCTCAACTTCTATAAAATGGTTTTGCGTTAGCAAAACCTTTTTTGCTCTATTGTTATTTACATTCTAAAAAACTATTTTTGCTATTAAAAATTCTAAAATTTAATAAATAAAATGAAAGATAAATTGAAAGTGATAGATTTATTTTCAGGTTGCGGTGGATTTTCATTTGGATTTGAAAATGCTGGATATCACGTTGTTTTAGGCGTAGATAATGACAAAGCATCATTAGAAACGTTCAAAGCAAATCACAAGAATTCAAAAACTTTATTGGCAGATTTACATAATGATAGTGCTATTGATGACATAATTAATGAAGTCAAAGAGCATAAAATTGATGTAATAATTGCTGGACCACCATGTCAAGGATTTTCGCTAACTGGAGCAAGAAATGAAGGTGACGATAGAAATAAATTATTTTATTCTGTATTTAAACTCGCTGAAAAAATTAAACCGAGAGCAATAATCATTGAAAATGTACCCGGACTTGCAACGCTTTACAATGGTTTTGCAAAAGATGCAATTTTAAAAGAATTTGAAAGATTGAATTTTTCAAATAATTTTAAAGTTCTTTTTGCTCCTGATTATGAAGTTCCTCAAATTCGTAAAAGAATATTTTTTGTTGGTCTAAAGTCAGATTTAGGAAAATTTGAATTTCCGAAAGAAATACTAAAACCTGAAAATTATAATACAACATCAATTGCAATTTCAGATTTACCAACTCTTGAAAACGAACTAGGAGAAGAACAAAGTATTTATGATAAACCCGCAAAAACAGAATATCAAAAAAAATTAAGAAATGGTTCTAAAGTTTTATTCAATCATGTTGCATCTAAACATACAGAATTAGTAATAAATGTAATTTCACAAGTTCCAGATGGTGGAAATCATAAGGATTTACCCAAAGGAGTTGGAGACAGCAGAACTTTTAATGAAGCGTGGACAAGATACAATAGCAAAAAGCCATCGAAAACAATAGATACAGGACATAGAAATCATTTTCATTATAAATTTAATCGTATTCCAACGGTAAGAGAAAATGCAAGATTACAATCATTTCCTGATAATTTTGTTTTCGTTGGCACAAGAACACAACAAAATAGACAAGTTGATTATAATTGGGGCGTTTCCCTATCGGGTCGGGCTTTCCGCTACAATCTTTTTGTTCGTTCCTCTCAAAAAGGATTTTCGCTTCAATCCCTAACGCTAAAAAAATGCTAAAATGGAAAGAAGAAATTGGACAAGGGATGAACTAATTTTGGCTTTTAATCTTTATTGCAAAATTCCATTTGGCAAACTTAATCAAAGAAATGCATTAGTAATTGAATTGTCAGAAATAATTGGAAGAACACCAAGTTCTGTTGCATTTAAACTTGTGAATTTTGCTAGTTTAGATCCTTATCACCAAAACCGTGGTATAAAAGGAATGCAAAATTCAGGCAAACTTGATAAAGAAATTTATAACGAATTCTCAAACAATTGGAACGATTTAATATTTGAAAGCGAAAGTTTATTGGCTGAAAAATCAGGAAAATTAAGTTTAATAGAAAGTATTAAAAAAGAACTGGAATTTGATGAAAGCAAAGAAGGTGTTGAAGTAATTAGGTCTGTAAAAACAAGAGTAAATCAATCGTTTTTTAGAACTGTTGTAACTTCGATTTACTCGAATAAATGTGCTGTTTCAAATATAAATTTGCCTGAACTGCTTATTGCAAGTCATATAATTCCTTGGTCGGAAAATGTAAAGGAAAGATTAAATCCTTCAAATGGCATTTGCCTTTCTCCACTTTATGATAAAGTATTTGATAAAGGCTTGATGACTATTGATAATGATTTTAAAATCATTTTTTCAAAAAAACTACTTAAAATTTCCGACAAAAACACTTTTCAAACTTTTTTTGAAAACTTTGAAAACAAGCAAATTAATTTACCAGATAAATTTTTCCCAAAACAAGAGTTTTTAGATTATCATAGAAAAAATATTTTTAAAAATTAATTCACCTCTTCAATGAAAAAAGAATCTTCCATTTCATCATTGGAAAGATTTTCAAAACCATTTTTTTTTAAAAAGTCAAATGCTAATGCTCTATTTTCAAATTTCATTGTTTCACCTTTTTCATCAAGTAAAAATTCTTTTCCATTTATAGAAATTCCTTCTATTGCTCTTGCTATTTCTATCATTTTATTATCATTTTGTAATTTAACTACAAAGATAAATAATTTAGAAGAAATAATTTTTAATAGGCATCAACTTTTCCAAACTGATGAATTAATTGTAATATCTGGTTATGTAGGCCCAAAACCTATAGAAAGATTACAAAATTTACCTATCAATTCTAAAGTAGTTTATGGTATGTTTGGTTCAGAGGGTATTAAAAAGCCATTACATAATTCCTTAATTGGTTTACAAAACGGAATAGAAAACATAAATATTTTTTACTCAAATTTACCAGTACATTCAAAATGCTATGCTTGGCGTAATCGCGGACAAATTGTTCATGCCTTAGTTGGGTCTGCTAATTTTTCAACTAATGGATTAACAACTCCGTATAGAGAAATTCTTGCAGAAACAACATATGATACTTTCAATCCTCTCAATGATTACATAACAAAAGTTCTAAATAACTCACAATCTTGTTTAGAAATTGGACTATCAACAATATCAGATGCTATACCAAGATTAGGTTTAGTTTGTTCGTTAACATTATTAGCCAGAGATGGTGAAGTACAAAACTCCGCAGGTTTAAATTGGGGACAAAATCCCAATAATCATACTAAATTAAATGATGCCTACATAAAAATTAGAGTACAAGATATACAAAATTTTTCTGAACTCTTTTCTCCAAAACAAAATTACCCTATATACAAAGATTCAAGAGGAAGAAAAACAAGACATAATGATGCTATAGAAATTATTTGGGATGATGGGATAACAATGGAAGGGCTATTAGAGGGTTCACAACCAATTAAGGGCTTAATATATCCAAAACAAATAAGTTCATTTCCTGCAAAAAGTCAATTAGGAGAATATTTAAGAAATAGAATTGGAGTACCATTAGGACAACCTGTGCGAAAATTTCATTTAGAACAATATGGTAGGACGGACATTAAAATTTCGCTTCTTGGAGAAGGAGTTTATAAATTTGATTTTTCGGTTTAACTAAATTTCGCAAAATTAGTAACCAAATTTTTAATTCTTTTGTCAAAATTAAAATAAATGTTCATTCAAAAACATTTTTCATTATTTTTGAATATTATTAACCAAAAAATCATATAAACATGGCATCTTCATCAGAAACAGGACATTCAAAAAATGTAAGTAATTTAGAAACATTGGTTTCGTATTGCACAGGTTACGGAGTAACGTACAATCCATCAAATTCAGATATATTATTATCCGAGTTAACTACTTTTCACTCCGATAGCAAAATAGCTGTAAAATTAGTAAAAACCAACGAAACACCATTTAATGATGTCGAAGGACAACGAAAACTAATTTACAAACCCCTAAAACCATTAGCAACAAAAGTTCTAAGTGCTCTAAAAAGTTCTGGCGCACCATCAACCGTCATAGCCGATGCCGAGACAATCAATCGCAAAATACAAGGCAAAAGAGCCGACAACACAGTGGTAGTAGTGCCAGTTGGTCAAACTGCAAAAGACAAAATTTCAGTTTCACAACAAAGTTATGATATGCAAATCGACCATCTCGAAAAGTTAATTGAACTTGTAGATGTAGAACCAAAATACAATCCTAACGAAACCCCTATCAAAGTTGTAACATTATCCAATTTCAAAACACAATTAGAAACCATAAATACAACAGTAAAAAACACTTACATACCATATAGTAATGCAATGATTGCAAGAGACAAAAAACTCTATGACCTAGCAACGGGACTAGTAGCAAGAGCACAATTAGTTAAAAACTACGTTAAATCAATATTTGGAGCATCAAGTCCAGAATTCAAACAAATCAGTAAATTGCAATTTAAAACTATTGTGTCATAAAACATAAATAGTTTCTAGGATATCACAAACTGCGTCCAAGATATTACTAACTGCATCGAGAATTCTACTAACTGCGCCAAAGATATTACTAACTGCGTCCAAGATATTAATAACTGCGCCGAGTATTCTACTCACTGCGTCCAAGATATTACTCACTGCGCCGAGTATTCTACTCACTGCGCCGAAGATATTACTAACTGCATCGAGTATTCTACTTACTGCAACAACTATCAGAAAATAAATTGGGAGTTGTCATTACCTAGTGTAAACTAATCTAATGACTACTCCCTTTTTTAATTTAAAATTTAGTCTATTTCCCAAACTTCCAGTCAAACTCGTCTTTGGAGTTTATGATGGCTCCCAATTCTACATTAGCAATTTTTCCGAACTCGGTTTGCAAAATGATCCAATTATCTTCATTGAAATGATTTTCGGCTAAATCAAAATCTTCTTTTTCCCATGTTTTGAAAGTGGGTAATTCGAGCTTAACATCTTCAACATTTCGATCTATAATTTTTTTATCGAATAATGTCAAGTTTGGGTGTGAGGAAATCAAATATCCCAATCGCAAATCCTCATCTTCATAAAAAGTTAATCGCAGTTTTTGTTCGTTGTAAACGTAGATTACATTTTTGTCCTCATCTCTGAATTGTTTGTTGGGTTTACCATAAATAGCAACAACATCGGGTTGTTTCATGCCAAAAAGCAATTGGTCTATTCCGTTTTTTGGTGTTATTTTCATAATTTGAAAGTCAATAAATGTTAGTACTCGATATTTTTTAGCCCAGATTGAAGTGGAAAGCCCACAGCAAAAAACAATTTATTTTCTTGGAGAAAAAGAACGACCAACGGAAGTTCCTTTTTTGACATAGAAAATGATTGTTTTGGCGAGGACTTGAAACGAAATGCTGGATAGGCTACTCCAAAAAATCATCGTAACGCTCTGGAATTTGAGGATCATACAAGGGGCATTTGAACTCGGTCATGATGTCAACCAGTTTGTCCATCGTTTTGCCTTGGGTTCCATAGCAATCAATTTTTATGCTTTGAGTTGTGGTTCGAATTTGAAATGCTCCTACTCCATTTGGGTTTTTCCAACTTTTTTCATCTATTTTCTTCCAATCCGAAAATTGATTTTGAATTCGATTTAGGATTACTTCAATGGGCAAAATTTCGAGTCCATCGATTATTTTTTCGGCATCAATATCTTCATAAACCAAATGATGATTGAGATAAATGCCTTCTTGATAGTTCCAAAAAAGTAGTTCGTACATTAAAAAAAAGTTTAAAAGGTTTGAAAAATTTAGGGTTTAAGGTTTAGGTTAAGCATATGATTTGAAATTGATTTTAGTATTCAAAAATGCCATATTGACTTGTAATGGTTAGTTTTTTTGTTTCACTTGCCTCTACTTTTCCAATGATTTTTGCATCAACTTGAAATGATTTAGATATTTCAATAATTTCGTTGGCGATGTCCTCTGAAACATACAATTCCATGCGATGTCCGCAATTAAAAACCTGATACATTTCTTTCCAATCGGTTCCAGATTGTTCTTGGATTAGTTTGAATAATGGTGGAACATCGAACATATTATTTTTTATAATATGAAGATTATCAATAAAATGCAAAATTTTAGTTTGGGCTCCACCACTGCAATGCACCATTCCGTGAATTTCTTTTGATGTGAATTTTTCAAGAATTTTTTTGATAATTGGCGAATAGGTTCTGGTCGGCGAAAGTACTAATTGTCCAGCATTAATCGGCGAATTTTCAACTTGGTCTGTCAGTTTCATTTTCCCAGAATACACTAAATTATTTGGAACTTGTGAATCGAAACTTTCGGGATATTTATTGGCTAAATAGTTATCAAAAACATCGTGTCGAGCAGAAGTTAGTCCGTTGCTTCCCATGCCGCCATTGTATGATTTTTCATAAATAGCTTGCCCAAATGATGCCAATCCCACAATGACATCTCCAGGTTTTATGTTTGCATTATTGATGATGTCACTTCGCTTCAATCGTGCTGTAACGGTGGAATCTACTATAATTGTTCGAACTAAATCGCCAACATCTGCTGTTTCTCCACCCGTAGAATGTATATGTATTCCATGCGATTTTAGATCTTCGATGATTTCCTCAGAACCTTCGATTATGGATTTGATAACTTCGCCAGGAATTACATTTTTATTTCTTCCGATTGTTGACGAAAGCATAATATTATCTACTGCTCCCACGCAAATTAAATCATCAATATTCATAATGAGTGCATCTTGTGCAATGCCTTTCCAAACGGAAATATCGCCAGTTTCTTTCCAATATGTGTAGGCCAAAGACGATTTTGTCCCTGCTCCATCCGCATGCATTATGAGACAATAATCATCATCATTGGTTAAATAATCTGGTACAATTTTGCAAAACGCTTTTGGAAATAATCCTTTATCGATGTTTTTTATGGCATTATGAACATCTTCTTTACCTGCGGAAACGCCTCGTTGCGCATAACGTTTTGAAGTTTCTGAACTCATTTTTGTTATTTTCTTGTGTTATACAAAGGTAAAATAGATTTTTAGATTTATAGATGATTAGATTTTTAAATTATTTAATTTTCTAAAATTAAAATTTCAACTCTTCGATTTGCTTTCGCTTCAATTTCTGATTGTTCTGGAATAGCAAAAATGGGCTCAGAAACTCCAAAACCTTTGTAGGAAAGGCGGCTTTTGCTAATATCTTTGTAAACCAAAAAATTATAGATTGCTTTAGCTCTTTGTGTTGACAAATCTTGTTTATCATTTTTGGCGCAGCACAAATGACCTTGGATTTCGATTTTTATTTTTGGATTATTTTTCATTACAAAAAATAATTCAAATAATTTTGCTCGAGATTCATTTACAACGGCAAAAGTATTGATTACAAAATTGAGATTTTCTAATTTCAATTTCTCACCTGTTTTAGATTCATTAACTTGTTTCATAAAAACAGTATCCATTTTTATTTCAGATTTTGTTCCGTCTGGATTTTCAAAAACAAGCATATCTGGAAATTTGATTTTTTCTGATTTCTAACAATACTAGAATTAACTGATTTTATTTCTATTTTCTTGACTCCAATGATTTCATTTTCGCGAGCGAAATCTTTTGGTTGAATAAAAAACAAAGTGACTTTTCGATTTTCAGATTTGATTTTGGAGGTATTATTGAGTTCGCCAAAACTTCGGGATTTAAAATCTTCTCGAAATTTTATTCTGGTGTTTATACTATTAAAAACATAATCAATTCGTTTTTTTGCTAAAGTATCATTGAATCCAGTCGAACCATCTTCGTCGCAAAAACCATAAACACCAATCACTTTTACTAAACTATTTTTAGAAATCCAATCATTTAACTTTTTGATTTCTGCTTTTTTTAAATCAAATTTATTACTGTCAAAAAATACCGAAAACTGCTCTTGAGAAAAAAGACTTGAAAATAAAAAAAGAAAAACAATAGAAATTAATAATTTCATTTTTAGAATTTGGATAAACGAATTTAGTGAAAATAAAATAAAAAAACCTGCTAAAATTAATTTCTTAGCAGGTTTCATAATTTATAAATTTATTACTTCGTAAACAACAATTCACGATATTTTACCAAAGTCCAACTTTCGTTATCGACCAAAAGTTCTAATTTATCGCAATGTTCTCGAATTTCTTCGAAATATGGTTTTACTAAATCGCAATACGATTCAGCCATTTTTTGAGCATCAGTAATTACGTTTGCCGTTTTTCTGGCTTCGGTCATGGCTTCAACTTTAGTGTTGATACCTTCAATGTGATCAGAAATTTCTCGAATTAAAACAATTTGCTCTTTACCAATTTTCTTGAATTCGTCTCCGAAAATATCTTTTAAACCCTTTACATTATTTATTAAAGTATTCTGATATTGTATCGCTGTTGGAATAATGTGATTTCTAGCGATATCGCCCAAAACTCGACCTTCAATCTGAATTTTTTTGGTATATTCTTCCAATTCAATTTCATAACGTGCTTCTACTTCAATGTGGTTCATCACATTCATTTCCTTAAATAAAGATAATGCTTTTTCGGAAACTTTTGCTTTCAAAGCCAAAGGTGTTGTTTTGAAATTGCTTAGTCCCCGTTTTTTGGCTTCTTGTTCCCAAGCGTCGCTGTAACCATCGCCTTCGAAAAGAATTTTTTTCGATTTTTTTATGTATTCTCTTAAAACATTAAAAATAGCTTCGTCTTTTTTCAAATCTTTTTCAAGAATCAAAGCATCAACTTCTTTTTTGAAATCTTTTAATTGTTTGGCTACAATTGTATTTAAAGTTGTCATTGCATTCGCGCAATTCGCTGAAGACCCAACGGCTCTGAATTCGAATTTATTTCCCGTAAATGCAAATGGCGAAGTTCTGTTTCTGTCGGTATTATCTAATAAAACATCAGGAATTTTACCAACAACATTTAGTTTTAAATCCGTTTTTTCTTCAGGCGATAATTTTCCGTCTGTTACACCTTCTAATTCAGCCAAAACTTTAGTCAATTGTTCTCCAATAAATACCGAAATTATTGCTGGTGGCGCTTCATTGGCTCCTAATCTATGATCGTTTGTAGCTGTTGCAATGGCTGCACGAAGCAATTCTTCGTAGTCATTTACCGCTTTTATGGTATTGATAAAAAAAGATAGAAACTGCAAATTACTCATTGGGGTTTTGCTAGGCGATAATAAGTTCACACCAGTATCAGTAGCCATTGACCAATTATTATGTTTTCCAGAACCATTAATTCCTTTGAATGGTTTTTCGTGAAAAAGCACTTTAAAATCATGACGTTCGCCAACTTTTGACATTACATCCATCAACAAAGAATTATGATCTACTGCCAAATTGGTTTCTTCGAATATTGGTGCCAATTCAAACTGGTTTGGAGCCACTTCGTTATGACGCGTTTTTACTGGAATTCCCAACAACATGCATTCTTCTTCTAATTCTCTCATATAATTTAAGGCACGAGTAGGAATTGAACCAAAATAGTGATCATCTAATTGTTGTCCTTTAGCAGATGTGTGACCTAATAGTGTGCGACCAGTCATGACAATATCTTGGCGAGAATTAGCTAAAGCAGTGTCAATCAAAAAATATTCTTGTTCCCAACCCAAAGTTGCAGTAACTTTTTTTACGTTTTTATCGAAATATTTACAAACATCGGTTGCGGCTTCGTCGATTGCGTTCAAAGCTCGAAGTAAAGGCGTTTTATAGTCTAAAGCCTCACCTGTGTAAGATATAAAAACTGTTGGGATACAAAGTGTTGTTCCGAAAATAAATGCTGGAGAAGTTGGATCCCATGCTGTATATCCTCTAGCCTCGAAAGTATTTCTAATTCCACCATTCGGGAAAGATGATGCATCTGGTTCTTGTTGAACCAATTGCGAACCTCCAAATTTTTCAACAGCATCGCTGCCATCATAAGAAGTTTCAAAAAAAGCATCGTGTTTCTCGGCAGTAGAACCTGTTAACGGCTGAAACCAGTGTGTGTAATGTGTTACACCTTTCGACAAAGCCCATTCTTTCATTCCCATGGCAATATAATCAGCTAGTTTTCTATCGATTTTGATGCCGTGCTGAACGGCATCTTTAACTCCTTTATGCGCATCTGAAGTTAAAAATTGTTTCATGGCTTTGTCATTGAAAACATTTGAACCGAAAATATTCGATTTTCTATCAGATTCTTCAAATTTAACTGGTTTTCTGTTCGATGCTTCTTTTATTGCTTGAAAGCGAAATGTTGACATAAAATTTATTTTTAAAGTTTAACCCCT
>JAYWEG010000148.1:0-4440 GCA_043779445.1 Bacteroidota bacterium | reverse complement strand
GTTGCTTTAAAATTTCTTTCCAATATATTTGGAGCGATTTTGCCATTTTCGCCTCTGTAAGACTTATATTTTTTCACTCTAATAATGCTTTTTAATCCTAATAGTTTCATCAATCTTAAAACGGTTTTATGGTTGATAACGATTCCTTTATTTTGGAGTTCATCGGTTATTCGTCTGTAACCATATCGTCCTTTATGTTGTTGATAAATGACTTTGATTAACTCTTTAATTTCTTTATATTTATCAGGTAATTTACTTTGTTTTTGATTATAATAAAAGCTACTGCGTGCCATATTTGTTAGATCTAGAAGTAATTCTAAATCAAATTTATGCCTTAACTCCATTATGGCTTGGGATTTCTCCTGGCTTGAATTAAGGCATGTAACTTTTTTAGCAATTCATTCTCACAACGAAGTCTTTCGTTCTCTTTTAAGAGTTCTTCCTCTCTTGTTAAAGGTTTGTCTGATTTACGTTTTTTACGCTTATAATCACTCATAGATATTATTCTGCCTTTAGGTTTTTGGTTGTAATCCTTCAATACCAAAGTTAGCAAAATCTTTTTTCCATTTTGAAAATATAGCAATATTGGGAATATTAAATCTTATGCCTGTTTCCATCAATGAAAGTGATTCCTTTTCTATGGTTTTGAGTACTTTAAACTTAAATTCGGCTGAATAACTTTGATTTATTCTTGGTAATAAACCAATTTCACCATAAGTCTTATAAAAACTGACCCACTTACGAATATTCCATCTTGGAATCTGCTTCAATTTTGAAACATATCTATCTGAATAATGTTTCTTTAAAACCAATTCTACACATTCTAATTTAAATGTATAATCATATTTTACTTTTCTTTCCATAAAAAATGCCCCAAATAGTGTCTAACTTTTTGGGGCATGTTCAATTTAAGTTGGGCTTTAATTTTTGTATCAATGATATAAAGTTTATTTTTACTTTTTAATTCAAATCACCAACATGAAAAACCTATCCTTCTTATTTCTTTTAATTTCAACAACAATTTTCGCACAATCCAACGACGAAAAAATGTTGAAAGAAATTTACAATTCAGCATTAACCAATTCCAGATGTTATTCTTGGCTAGACGATTTATCAAACAAAATTGGTTCAAGATTATCAGGTTCGGTTGGAGCCGAAAAAGCGGTCGTTTATACCAAACAACAACTAGAAACATTAGGTTTGGATCGAGTTTTCTTGCAAGAAGTTATGGTTCCAAAATGGGTTCGTGGAGAAAAAGAAGTTGCTTTTTTTACAGATAAAAGAACAGTCTTTAATATTCCAGTTTGTGCTTTAGGCGGCTCAATAGCAACCCCAAAAGCAGGAATTACCGCAGAAGTTGTTGAAGTAAAATCGCTAAAAGAACTTGAAACATTGGGTTCAGAAAAAATAAAAGGAAAAATAGTTTTCTTTAATCGCCCCATGGACAATGCACAAATAGAAGTGTTTAATGCCTATTCTGGTGCTGGAGACCAACGTCGTAGCGGAGCCAAAGAAGCCTCAAAATATGGTGCAGTTGCCACATTAGTTCGCTCGCTGACAACTCGTTTAGATGATTTTCCGCATACTGGCGCTCAAAGTTATGGCGATATTCCAAAATCGCAATACATTCCTTGTGCCGCAATTAGTACCAATGGTGCAGAGTTGTTGAGCAAAACTTTAAAAGCAAACCCCAATCTAAAATTTTATCTCAAACAATCCTGCCAACAATTGGATGATGTTTTGAGTTATAATGTAGTTGGAGAAATAAAAGGAAGCAGTACACCCGATAAAATTATGGTCGTTGGTGGGCATCTTGATTCTTGGGATTTGGCCGATGGTTCGCACGACGATGGGGCAGGAGTAGTGCAAAGTATGGAAGTTCTGAACATTTTTCGAAATCTGAAATACAAACCAAAAAATACTATTAGGGTTGTGTTGTTCATGAATGAAGAAAACGGAACTCGAGGCGGAAAAAAATATGCCGATCTGTCCGAAACCAACAAAGAAAATCACATATTTGCGCTCGAAAGCGATTCGGGTGGATTTTCTCCACGGGGTTTTTCTTTAGAATGTGATGAGGCGAATTTCAATAAAATTAAGAGTTACAAAACAGTATTTGAACCCTATTTAATTCATAGTTTTACCAGAGGACACTCGGGCTCGGATATCGAGGATCTAAAATCTGTAAAGATCGTAAAAGTGGGTTTACACCCCGATTCGCAACGCTATTTCGATTACCACCACGCAGCCAATGATAAGTTCGATGCTGTGGACAAACGCGAACTCGAACTTGGAGCAGCAACTATGGCTGCATTAATTTATTTGGTAGATATGAATGGGATTGTGGAGTAGGTTTTATATTTTTAATGGTTTTAATTTTAAAAATATAAAATGTTGAAAAAATTGTCAACTTCTTTATATTAAAAAATGAACTTATGTATTTATTATTACGAACTTGCGAGAAACTGATTTAGTTAAAAATGAATTTAAAAGAAAATATTAGTATTGACGAATTTGATGGTAAACGCTATCAAATAAGAATTGTGGAGCCAAATAACGACAAAGCAGTTTTAACTCATTATTTACACAACATTAATAATGGAGTTTCAAAATATTACAAGAAAGATGCAATAAAAATTTTAGATCATTTTGTAAACTACAAACTAGAAGAAGAAAATGTATCAATTGTTGCGGAAGATGCCATGCAACAATTACTTTTTGAAGTTGAAAACGTACCATTTCCAACTCCAAAAAATTATTCTTTCAAATTTATAGATTTATTTGCTGGTATTGGTGGTTTCAGAATTGCTATGCAAAACCTTGGCGGAAAATGTGTTTTTACTAGTGAATGGGATATAAATGCACAGAAAACTTACAAAGCAAATTTTGGAGAAGTTCCATTTGGCGACATAACAAAGCAACAAATTAAAGATTATATTCCCGAAGAATTCGATTTGCTTTGCGCAGGATTTCCTTGTCAAGCATTTTCGATTGCTGGAAAACGTGGCGGATTTGACGACACACGAGGAACTTTATTTTTTGACGTTGCAGAAATTATCAAAAAGCACAAACCAAAAGCAATTTTTCTTGAAAACGTGAAAGGATTGAGAAGCCACGACAATGGAAAAACTTTGAAAACAATTCTAAATGTTTTGAGAAATGATTTAGGCTATTATGTTCCAGAACCACAAATTATAAACGCAAAAAATTTCGGAGTTCCACAAAACCGAGAAAGAATTTATATCGTTGGCTTCGCCAACGATTTAAATATTTCTAGTTTTGAATATCCTGAACCTTTAGAGAATAATCCAACTTTTAAAAATGTAAAAGAAAAAAATGTTCCGCCTACAAAATACTATCTTTCATCACAATACGTTCAAACTTTGGTAAATCACAAAGCACGACACGCAAGTAAAGGAAACGGATTTGGTTACGCAATTATTCCTGACGAAGGAACTGCAAACGCAATTGTTGTTGGAGGAATGGGAAGAGAAAGAAACTTAGTTTTAGATCATCGAATTACTGATTATACGCCAACAACTCACATAAAAGGAACGGTAAATCGTGAAGGAATTCGCAAGATGACACCAAGGGAATGGGCGAGATTACAAGGTTTTCCAGATAATTATATCATTCCAGTTGCTGACGCATCTGCATATAAACAATTTGGAAACTCAGTTGCTGTCCCAGCAATTCAGGCAACCGCAAACAAAATTTTAGAATTAATCGGAATTTCAAAATATGCTATCAGGAAATAAAGGAGAATGGAGTGAAGTTTATGCCTTGTTTAAATTACTTGGCGACAAACAATTATTTGCTGGCGATGCCGATTTAAATAAAGTCGAAGAATTATTTTACCCAATAATCAAAATTATCAGAAACGAAAGTGGTGGAAATTTTGAGTACGAAATAAACAGCGATTTGGTAATTATTTCTGGTGGTAAAGAAGAATTACGAATTCCTGTAAAAACTTTTACAGAACAATCTGCAAAATTATTGGCGACTATAAAAGGTACAAATGGAGCATTTAATATTCCAGAAATCGAAACTTTTATGAAATCAATAAATTGTAATTCGTTAAAAGCAAAATCAACTTCAAAATCTGATATTAGAATTGTAATTCACGACCAACGAATTAACCAAACTGCAGAATTGGGTTTTAGCATAAAATCACAACTTGGCGGACAAGCAACACTATTAAATGCTGGTAAAACTACAAATTTTGTTTATCAAATTTCAGGATTTCAGCCATCAGAAAACGAAATACAAACTATAAATGAAATTGACACAAAAAGCAAAATAAAAGACAGAATTGAAAGCTTAAAACAGTTTGGTGGAAATTTAAATTATCTTTCACTTGAGCAAGATGTTTTTAAAAATAACTTGGTTTTAATCGATAGTTTGTTACCAAACATTTTAGCCGAAATTGTAAAAACATTT
>JAYWEG010000147.1:0-29254 GCA_043779445.1 Bacteroidota bacterium | reverse complement strand
AATTTTGTTCAAATAATCAAACGTTACAGCATTTTGTGCAACAACCCATGCTGCAGTTTCAATGGATTTATCGTTTTCTAACCAACGAAAATTATCGGTAACCTTTGTCCCAAAATAATCATCATTAACTGGTATTTTATTAGTTTTTGGATAAGAGATTTTAGTTTGTGCAGTGATAGCAATTGAAGTTGCAATTGTCATTATTAGGATTGTTTTTTTCATCGTGGTTTGTTTTGAATATACAAATATAAGAATTGAAATGTTAGCAATAGGTTAAAAAAAACCACTCAAAAATGGAGTGGTTTAAATATAAATGTCAAATTTCAAATCTAAATCCAAAAATAATATTTCGACCAATATTCGGAATTCCATCGTTTTTTAATCTCGATAAATGCGAGATGTAAGTTTTGTCGAATAAATTGTTTGCATTCAAGTTTACATTAAATACCAAGTTGTCGAGTTTAATCTTTCCGCCAATTCCTATATTAAATAAGGTATAATCATTAGTTTTTGTTTCGAACTCGCTAAATTTATTTTGATTTAGAGTATGTGAAATAGTCAAATTTGCAAAACCTTCGGAAAGCCAATTTTTAATTTTAAAATCGGTTCGTATGGTGTTGTTGAAATTATTTGCAGGAATCAAGGGCAAGAAATTTCCATTCGCTTTTTTACCCGTTACAGTTTCGAAACTCGACTCAAAATGCAACCAATCTAAGGGATGTGGATGAAAATGCAACCCGATTTCGCCACCAAATAAATTAGCGTTATTTTGAATATAATCATAGACATCTTTGCTGTCAATTTGGTTTCCGTTAGGCGAAATGAAAATATAATTATTGATGTGATTGTAAAAACTGTTGGCAAAAAATTCAAAATGTGAATTTTTAAATTCTAAATTCAAATCGGTTTGCAAGTTTTGTTCATTTTTTAAATTCGGATTCCCGATTTCGTAGCGGTTACTACCTTCATGAACGCCATTTGAAGTTAATTCAGATAAATTTGGCGCTCGAAAACCAGATGCCACATTCAATCGCAAAGTTAATTTTTCTTGTAAATTTGTTTTAAAACCCAATGAAGCATTTACACTATTAAACGACTTTTCGATTGCAACAAACGAATCTTCATCGCCAGGAATTCCATTAGCTTCGGTTAATATTTTTCTGTTGTCAAATCGCAACCCAGCCTGTAAAATATTCTTTTTCCAATGATAATTAGTAGTTCCAAAAATTCCAAAATCATTTGTTATTGCATTTGGAATCAACAATTCTTTACCATAATTTGTATTCGTTTGATTCATCCCTTGAATACCAAAAATAGATTCTAAATTACCAAATTTTGGTAAATGATATTTAGCATCATAATTTATAGTTTTTAGTTTCCAAAACAGATTTGGAATTTGAGAATCGGCAAATTCTTTTCTATCATTCGAAATGTAACCCAAATTTAAATCGAGTTTAGAGTTTTTGAAATAAATAATATTATTAAAACTTAATAAATTATTTGAAACTCCTTGTTTTGGAAAATCGGTCGTTTTTTTGGTTGTTTGCCTTTCGATGCCATTTTCGGGAATTCCAATATCTAATTTATTAAAATTATATCTCAAAATACTCGAAAAATTTTTGGTTACATATCCAATTCCCGTTTTAAAATCTTGCTCGTTGTAGCGTGTGTTTGTCACTCTATTTTTATCGGGGATTTGATAATCAGAATGTTCGGTGTAACTTCCACGGGTCAGAAATTTCCATTTATCAGTTGAAGTTTTTAAACCTAAAACGGTATTTGTACCCAATGTATTCGAGAAATATTTTTGGCTAAAATCAGCCTTAAACGTATTAATATCTGCAAACTTTTCTGGATTAAAATATAAGACTCCACCAATTGCATCGGATCCATAAAGTAAAGATGCTGGCCCTTTTATAATTTCTACACTTTCGATTCCAGCATCGTTCAACCCTAATCCGTGTTCTTCGCCAAATTGTTGATTTTCTAATCGTACTCCCTGTGAGTAAACTAAAACTCGATTAGCTGAAAGTCCTCGAATTACTGGTTTTCCGATAGAAACTCCAGTTGAAATTTGTGAAACTCCAGGAATTGTTGCCAAGCCTTCAATTAGAGTTGTTGCGCCTTTTTGTTGTAAATCTTTCATCGAAGCATGTTCAACCTTCATTACGTTTTGAGATTGCAATTTGTTAAAAGCCGTCGAAACTATGATTTCATCCATTTTGAAAATGGCTTCATCTAAAATAATATTCAAGATAATTTGAGAACTAGTAAAAGTTACATTTTTGGTTTGTGAACTATATTCTGGAAAAGAAAAAGTAATCTTTAAACTTTTATTGGATAAATTTTCGAAAGAATAGTGTCCAAATTCATTTGTAATCGTGTTTTTATTTGAATTTGAAATAGAAATTGAAACACCAGGTAATGGTTTATTATTTTTATCGGTTACAGTACCTAATAGTGTGTTTTGAGCATTGATCATAGAATAAAATCCTATAAATAGAATAATAATATATTTTTTCATTGTAATAAAATTTAGTTGTTAAAAACATCTTCCAATCCCTCTAGAAAGTTGAGGGAGTTAAGAATTGAAAACTGTGCAATTTTTAAACAATAAAATTTGGTGGTGCTCGAAGCGAAAAAAGACTTCCTTTAAAGTAATTAGTAATTTGTTTAGAATCTGAAAATAGAGATTCTGAAATAAAAACTATTTTTTGGAAATTATAATAAAAACTATTCGAAGAAATGAAGTTGCTAAAACTAAAATCACAAACAAAACAATGTTCAAAACTCTTATGTTGGTGTGTAATTTCTTTGTTGGAATTGTGCTTATGAATACATTTTTTTTCTGTAAGTTCTTTTGTCAAATGGTCATAACTATGCACCGATTGAAATAATATTGCAAACAATATTATAACCGACATTAGTGCATTTAGTATGGCAAATTTATTTTTCACAACAACGAATATAACATTAAAAAAGTAAAAACAATTTAAACCAAATTATTTTTTACTAAATATTCCGCTATTTGAATGGTATTAGTTGCGGCACCTTTGCGTAGATTATCTGCAACTATCCAAAGATTTAATGAGTTCGGTTGACTTTCGTCTATGCGGATTCTTCCTACAAACACATCGTCTTTACCCTGAGCATACAAAGGCATAGGATAAGTAAAGGTATCCAAATTGTCTTGAACTACAACACCCGGAGTATTGTGTAGCAATTGTCTTACTTCGTCGATATTAAAATCGTTAGAAAACTCAATATTCACGGCTTCGCTATGTCCACCAACAATGGGTACACGAACGGCAGTTGCCGTTACGGCAATCGTTCGATCGTCTAGAATTTTTTGTGTTTCGCGAACCAATTTCATTTCCTCTTTCGTGTATCCGTTTTCTTCAAAACTGTCGCATTGTGGAATGGCATTTCTGTGAATTGGGTATTTATATGCCATTTCACCTTGAACTCTTGCGTATTCATTTTCGAGTTGTTGCACGCCCTTTACACCCGTTCCTGTAATGGATTGATAGGTCGAAATAATCACTCGTTTGATATTGTATTTTTTATGCAAAGGTGCTAAAACCATCACCAATTGAATGGTAGAGCAATTTGCGTTTGGAATAATTTTATCTTCTCTAGTCAATATATTTCCGTTAATTTCTGGAACAACTAATTTTTTTGTAGTGTCCATTCTCCAAGCAGAAGAGTTGTCAATTACGGTTGTTCCAGCTGCAGCAAATTTTGGAGCCCACTCTAACGATGTTTCTCCACCAGCAGAAAAAAGAGCAATATCTGCTTTCATATCTACAGCTGTTTGCATGCCAACGACTTTGTATTTTTGACCTTTGAATTCAATTTCTTTACCAACAGATTTTTCTGATGCGACAGGAATTAACTCTGTAACTGGAAAATTTCTTTCTGCTAAAATTTGAAGCATTACTTCTCCAACCATTCCGGTTGCTCCAACCACTGCTATTTTCATCTGTATATATTATTGTTTTTTAATGGAAGATCAAACGCTTGTTACTATGCTTGTAATTGATGGTAATTGTACTTTGCGTTTCATTTTTTAATTTTTATGTTCACAAAAGTACTAAATATTCATTTAATTTATGAAACTTCATAAAAAGAAAAACCGCCTCAATAAAGAAACGGTTAAGTTAGAATATGTGTGTAGCGGAAATATTATTTTTTCAACAAATCTCTAATTTGAATCAACAATTCTTCTTGAGTTGGTCCTGCTGGAGCAGCCGGTGCTTCAATTTCTTTTTTCTTAGAAGCATTTATTCCTTTAATAATCATAAACAATACCAAGGCAATAATTATAAAATTAATTACAGCAGACATGAACATTCCGTATTTAACTCCTCCAAAGGCAACTAATTCTTCAATTTTTGAAAGATTAGCAGCTTCTAAGGCAGGTTTTAGTAATAATGGCGTTATCACATCATCAATTAATGAAGATACAATCTTGCCAAATGCCCCACCGATAACAACACCGACAGCCAAATCAACAACATTACCTTTCATTGCAAAGTCCTTAAATTCTGAAATCATTCCCATAGTAAATATTTTTTAGTTTGTTATTTTTTTTAAAATTCAATTACGAATTTAACACATTTTTTAACATTTCCAAATTTATTTTAAATATTTTGAGCTATTCTCTATAAAAAATACGTTTTACCCGCTGCGAAATACTTGTTAAAATTTCATACGGAATGGTTTGCAATTTTTCTGCCATATATTTTACGGTTGGGTTTTCACCAAAAATAATCGCCGAATCGCCTTCTTCACAATCAATTTCCGAGACATCCACCATCAACATGTCCATACAAATGCTCCCAACAATTGTTGCTTTTTTGTTGTGTATCATTACAAAACCAAGTTCATTTCCCCAATGTCGCGAAATCCCATCAGCATAGCCAATTGGAATCGTTGCAATTTTTGTGGGTTTGGTCGCTATAAATCGTCTACCATAACCCACGCTTTCACCAGAATCAATAGTTCGGATTTGAGAAATAATAGATTTAAGTGTACCTACATTTTCTAAATACTTTTGTTCTTCGGAATCATTAGAAATTCCATATAATCCAATTCCTAGGCGAACCATATCGAATTGAGCCTTTGGAAAATTTGAAATTCCCGATGTGTTTAGAATATGACGAATTGGATTGATGTTTAACTCCGAAATTAATCTTGAAGATAATTTTTCGAATAAATCAATTTGAGAAATGGCAAATTTATAATGTTTCCCATCATCGCTTGTTGCCATATGTGATAGTATCGATTTTACTTCAGTCGTTTTATTTTGTTTTAGAATCGAAATTAATTCCTCCATGTTTTCTTCTTCAAAACCCAATCGATGCATCCCTGTATCGATTTTTATATGAATAGGAAAATGCTCTAATTTTTTATCATTTGCAATCTTCAAAAAAGCCTTTAAGCCTTTAATGCTATATATTTCGGGTTCTAATTGATGTTGAATGATTGCTGAAAAACTCGAATTTTCTGGATTCAAAACCATGATTGGTAAATTAATCCCAGCGTTTTTTAGAGAAATTCCTTCATCGGCGAAAGCCACACCCAAGTAGTCGATTTTATGATGTTCGAGTAATTTTGCAATTTCGAATCCGCCATTTCCGTAACCAAAAGCTTTGACCATTACCATTAACTTTGTAGTTGGTTTGAGTTTTGATTTATAAAAATTAAGGTTGTGACTAATCGAATTGAGGTTGATTTCCAAAACCGTTTCGTGTGTTTTTTCTTCAAGAAGTGCCACTATTTTTTCGAATTCGAAATTTCGTGCTCCTTTTATTAAAATGGTTTCTTTAGCAAAATCTAGATTTTGAAAATTTCTTATAAAATCATTTGTGTTTTTAAAAGTTTTACAATTTGCAAATTTAGTTTTAAACTTCGAAATGGTTTCTCCAATGCCTATGATTCTATTGATTTTATTTTCGATGACCAACTGCGATACTTTCGAATATAATTCTTCATCAGTCAAGCCAGATTGAAAAATATCGGATAAAATCAAGGTTTTATTTTTATGTTGTTTTTGATTTTCTAGAAAATCTAAAGCGATTTTTAGTGATTGAAAATCGGAACTGTAACTATCGTCAATTAAGGTCGAATTATTAATTCCGTTTTTGACTTTAAGTCGCATTTCTATTGGAAACAATTGCGAAATTCGACTTTCAATGATTTTAGAATCGTATTTCAAATATAAAAAAGTTGCGATACATTGCATGGAATTTTCTAACGAAGCTTCATCTATGAAAGGAATTTTTACTTTAAAACATTCATTTTTATAGGTTATATTCAAAACAGAATAATCAGAAAATGTCTTTTTTTGATAAAAAATGTCGGCAGACTTATCGTTTGAACTCCAAGAAAATGTTGAAATTTTTGGATTTAAAAAAGCCGAAATTGTTTTGTTTTTATTCAATATTAAAACTTCAACATTCTTAAAAAGTTTGAGTTTTTCTTTAATTTTTTGAGAAATATTTTCAAACCCTTCGTCGTGAGCCGATCCAATATTTGTCAAAATTCCAATACTTGGATTTATGATTTCTTGGAGTTTTTCCATTTCATCAATTGTCGAAATTCCTGCCTCGAAAATTCCAAAATTATGCTTTTCGTTGATTCCTAAAACAGAAAGTGGGACACCAACTTGTGAATTATAACTTTTTGGGCTTCGAATGATGTTGAAATCAGGACTCAACAAAAAATTCAACCATTCTTTTACAATTGTTTTTCCATTGCTTCCTGTAATTCCAATAATTGGAAATGAAAATTGATTTCTGTGAAAAGTTGCTATTTTTTGAAAAGATTCTAATGTGTTTTTCACTACAAAAAAAGTAGCCTTTTTTTCTAATTTTTCTGGAATTTGAGTAACTACAAAATTTTGAACGCCTTTCTCAATTAATTCTTCAATATAAATATGTCCATTATTATTTGGACCAACTAAAGCAAAAAAAAGAGTTTTGGAGCCATTTTGTAGCGAACGACTGTCAATAGAAATGTTTTCAATAAAGGTTTCAATCTTTAGATTTGGAACATTGCAATTCAAAATCGTCGAAATGTTTTTTGAAGATAATTCCATAATTATTTTTTAAACAAACTCGTAACCCGAATATATTTCCTGAATTTCATCTAAAGTTTTGAAAAGATTTTCAGGCTCGTCAAACGTAACAAGTTTTTGTTTATGTTCTTTGAAAGAATGAATTCCTCGAAAATAATTGGTGTAATGTCGTCGCATTTCCACAATTCCAACCCGTTCTCCTTTCCAGTCCATCGACCAAGTCAAATGATTTCTGGCGGCTTCGATCCTGTCTGATATACTTGGAGTTGGCAAATGTTCGCCCGTTGCAAAATAATGTTTAATTTCGTCAAAGATCCAAGGATAACCAATGGCTGCACGACCAATCATGATTCCGTCAACGCCATATTCGTTTTTGAATTGTAATGCTTTTTCGGGCGAATCGATATCGCCATTGCCAAAAATGGGCATGGTAATTCTTGGATTATTTTTTACGCGTGCGACATGTGACCAATCTGAATGACCTTTATACATTTGGGCTCGAGTGCGTGCATGAATTGAAAGTGCTTGAACACCTATGTCTTGCAGCCGTTCGGCAACCTCATCTATGTTTATGGAATTGTCATCCCAACCCAAACGGGTTTTTACGGTAACCGGTAAATTCGTACTTCTGATAACCGCTTTTGTTAAGCGAATCATTAAATCGATATCTTTGAGAACTCCTGCTCCCGCACCTTTGCAAACTACTTTTTTAACTGGACAACCAAAATTGATATCAATTAAATCTGGATTTACTGTCGAAACAATTTCGGCAGACATTGCCATAGCTTCTTCATCTCCACCAAAAATTTGAATTCCAACAGGTCGCTCGTAGTCAAAAATATCTAACTTCATTCGGCTTTTTATAGCATCACGAATTAATCCTTCAGACGAAATAAACTCAGAATACATTAGATCTGCTCCGTGTTGCTTGCACAATCTACGAAAGGGTGGGTCACTCACATCTTCCATTGGTGCTAGAAGTAGCGGGAAATCTGGTAGAATAATATTTTCTCCTATTTTTATCAACAGTAAATTATTTTTGTAAAGATAGTATTTTAATGAGATCTTAGAATATAGAAAAAGAAAAGATTATTTTAACTTTATTATTTCGACATTTTAGCCCTGATAGAAATGAAGATCCTCGAGAATTGAATTGCTGTTCTTTCTTGACATGAAAGAACGACCAAAGGAAGTTCCTTTTTTGTCATAAGAAAAAAGGCATTTTAATTGAGAGATTGAAATGGATAGCAGGATTAGCCTCCTAGATAAAACAAAAAAAGCCAAACATTTCTGTATGGCTTTGATTTTTGTTATTATTTGTTTTAGTCAGCAAGAACAATTACTTTGTTGCCTTTCATTTCTATAGTTCCAGATAAAATTTCTAAACTATAGTTTTGATCGTTAATTTTTGTAAATCGGCTTGAAACTTCTTTGCTAAATTTGAAACTTGGTGCTACGATATTCACAGTTCCCTTTTTTAGAATCGAAACTATAGGTGCGTGATTATTCAAAATTTGAAAACTTCCGTCTAATCCTGGAAGTGACACAGATGTGATTTCGCCTTTGAATAAAAGTGCTTCGGGTGATACTATTTCTAAAATCATACTTTTTGAGTTAGAAGTTAGAAGTTAGAAGTTGGAAGTAAAGTTTTACAACTTCTAACTTCTAACTTCTAACTTCCATCTTTAATTTATGCCTCTGCTAACATTTTTTCTCCTGCTTCAATAGCCTCTTCAATAGTTCCTTTTAGGTTGAAAGCGGCTTCTGGCAAGTGGTCTAATTCTCCGTCGATAATCATGTTGAAACCTTTTATAGTGTCTTTGATATCAACTAAAACTCCTTTTAGACCTGTAAATTGTTCTGCTACGTGGAAAGGTTGTGACAAGAAACGTTGTACACGACGTGCACGTGAAACGGCTAATTTATCTTCTTCTGAAAGTTCTTCCATACCTAAAATCGCAATAATATCTTGCAATTGTTTGTATTTTTGAAGAATTTCTTTTACTCTTTGTGCGCAATCATAATGCTCATCGCCCAAAATTTGTGGAGTCAAGATTCTAGAAGTAGAATCTAATGGATCTACTGCTGGATAAATTCCTAATTCGGCGATTTTACGAGACAATACAGTTGTTGCATCAAGGTGAGCAAATGTTGTTGCTGGTGCAGGGTCAGTAAGGTCATCTGCAGGTACGTAAACCGCTTGTACAGATGTGATTGATCCTTTATTCGTTGATGTGATACGTTCTTGCATCGCACCCATTTCTGTTGCTAGTGTTGGTTGGTAACCTACTGCAGATGGCATACGACCCAAAAGAGCCGAAACCTCTGAACCTGCTTGTGTAAAACGGAAAATGTTGTCTACGAAAAACAAAACGTCTTTTCCTTGGTCTGATCCTGCTCCATCACGGAAGTATTCTGCAATAGAAAGTCCAGAAAGTGCTACTCGAGCACGGGCTCCTGGCGGCTCATTCATTTGTCCGAATACGAAAGTCGCTTTTGACTCTCTCATTCCTTTCATGTCTACTTTTGATAAATCCCATCCACCTTCTTCCATAGAATGCATGAAGGCTTCTCCATATTTTATAATCCCAGACTCTAACATCTCACGAAGTAAATCGTTTCCTTCACGAGTTCGTTCTCCTACTCCTGCGAATACCGAAAGTCCACCGTGACCTTTAGCAATGTTATTGATGAGTTCTTGAATCAAAACTGTTTTTCCAACTCCTGCTCCACCAAACAATCCAATTTTCCCACCTTTTGCATAAGGTTCAATCAGATCAATTACTTTAATTCCTGTGAAAAGCACTTCCGAAGAGGTTGATAAATCTTCGAAACGTGGTGCTTGACGGTGAATTGAAAGTCCATTTTCACCATCTTTTGGCAAGTCTCCCAAACCATCGATGGCATCACCAATTACGTTGAACAAACGTCCGTAAACATCTGCTCCGATTGGCATTTTTATGGGATTTCCAGTTCCTACAACTTCGTATCCACGGCTCAAACCATCTGTTGAATCCATCGAAATGGTGCGAACAGTGTTTTCACCAATATGAGATTGTACTTCTAGAACCAATAGAGTTCCATCTTTTTTTGTGATTTCTAATGAATCATAAATTTTTGGAAGTTCTACATCTCCGCTGAAAACAACGTCTACAACTGGTCCAATAATCTGCGCAACTTTTCCTATTACTTTTGACATTACTTATGTATTTATTAAATAGATAATTAGGTTTTTTGATAAATCCTACTTTCAGTTTGCAAAGATAATTTTTTAAAACATAAAAATCAATACTTTTTTAATAAAAAATAATGGAGGTTTTTGAGGATGATTTCTGAATTGAAAAAAGTTTAACATAGACATATTCTAAACTAAAAAACCACCACATTTGATTGTGATGGTTTTCAATTATCTATTTATTTTTTAAATTTATGGTAGTGTTTGTCCAAATAGCACTCTATAATCTCCAAGGCTAACCGCTTTTAAATTAGAACCATATTTTGCATTTATTTGTTTCATAAATGCATTTGCAATTAATGCATAGCCTCTAGGACTTGGATGCACACCATCTAAAGAAAATGCACCGCCAGTAGCATAAGCAGAGGTTAAAGTAAAGAAATCGCTAGTAACTCCTGTGGCTGCCACTTGATTCAAAAGTGATCTTGTATCAACAATTGCCAAGCCTTTAGAATTTGCAATTGTTTGAATTGAGGCGTTAAAGGCATCTGTAGCAGTTTTTACTTGCAAAGTTTCATCGGCAGTTAAAACTGCACTATCTTGTAATGGGAATGTTACACCTCTTACAGCAAATGTAGGTGATAATGCTGCTGGCAAACCAGGTTCAATATTATTTCCAGCAGGCGTTGGACGGATTAGACTTGAGGTAGTTAGTAGAATATAATCTCTATTTCCTGTGATACTTCTTGCGTGACGTGCACGACCATATTGAGCTCCTAGAAAAGTTGCGCCAGCAGCACCAAGTGATGGCGTTAATGCAGCAGTTATTTGTGTCGATATGTTTGGTAATGTTTCATCAATTATCAACAAAGGATTTGATTCAATTGTTGCAGGATTTCCATCATCAGCAATTAATGTTTCAAAACGTGCTGGTAATGAAGCTGCTGCAAGAGCAGCATTAATTCCGCCAAACAATTGGTTTAATTGCGTTGCTTGTGCTGGAGCAAGACCTGGTATTTGTCTTGGTATCACTGCTGTAAAAAATGGTACAGCAGTTACATCTGGGATTAATCCAACTACTCCTTTTGCACCATTTGCAGTTAGTGTATTTACTAAAGTAGTATAAACATTTGCAAAAACGGTTGGATCTGTTATGTCGTTTGGACCATATGTAGCAGGGTTCAAATTTCCTATTTGATTTACAGCGGGAATATTTGATGGCAATGGTGTTGGTCCTCCCCCAGAAGTTGCATAACTCAAAACATCATTGTTACCTATCCACAAAGAAAAGAAAGTGGGAGCTTGTGCCATTGCATCACCAATTATTGATGCAGAGGGTGAAGAAGCGAAACGAACGAAAAATGGATTCGCTGCATTTGGTAAACCAGCAACATTTCCGTAATTAGCGGCTAATAAATGAAAACTTTTTGCTCCAGGTACACCCATGTTATTGAAGGGTCCTGTCAAAATGTTTGTGATTTCTGTAGATGGGATTCCTGAAACTGGTTGAGGTCCACCCGCTGCTTGATTAAAAAATGTTCTCGGTCCTTGAAATACTGTACCGCCAATTTTGAATCCTCCAATGTTGTCTGCCATAAATGGGATTCTAAATGCTCCACCGCCAACATCTGTAAACTTACCTGCCAAAATATTGGCCCATGATGTTTTTTGACCTTCAATAAAAAGAGTTCCATCAGAATAACCCGCAGTTAATGAATTTCCTAGAGCCACATATTTAGAGAAATTTGCTGATCCCGCAGTTAGTGGTAATCCATCTGATGAGTTTGAAACGACTGCAACATCATCATCGTTTTTGTTACAGGCTGCGAATGCTATTGCAACAATCATCAACCATTTTATATTTTTTTTCATGATTTTATATTTTAAAAAATTAATTTATTATGGATTGATAGTAATTGATGCAAACCATTGACGACCAATTGATCCTGCACCATACACTTGAATATAATCTTTTCCTCCAATGTTAGTTGCGCCAAACTTCAAAACCGTTTTCATCACAGGAATGGCATAGTTTACTTGTGCATCAAAAACAGTTACTTCTGGAACGATTCCATCAACAAATGAAGATTGCCATAAATATTTTGTACTCCAACGAACGTTGGTATTAAACCCAAAATTTTTGAATAATTTTTGGTTTCCAAAAGTTGCTTTTAATTTATGTTTTGGAGTGTTAAAGGAAGGTTCAAACCCTGGATCTTTTTCTTGATCGAATTTAAATTCTGCATAGTTGTAGTTAGCACCTAATTCAAAATCTTTGTACACTTTTTTAGACAATCCTATACCTAAACCAATAGAAGTGATTGGTTCTTTTGAATTAGTATACACTTGATACACTCTTGAATCTTGATTTTGTAATGCTTGAGCTGATTTTGCAATATTTACATCTGTAAAATCAGTTCCAACTTTTCCATAATATGGAGCAATTGTATTAGAAGTGTTAATGAAATCGTTGTATTTGTTGTAGTATCCACTTAAATCAACAGATAAATCTCCTTTTATAACCGTTCTGTATCCTAGATCAAAGGCTTGTACACGCTCAGGTTTTACTAAACCTGGAGTTGCCACAACTAATTTTGCAGAATTTCCAGTTGCTAAAAATTCAGTTACTGAAGGTGCTGTATAAGCATTAAAATAGGCGTTTTGACCAGTTAAAGTCACAGTGGTTGGATTTCCAGGGATTAATTGTCCAGCTGCACTAACTGGTTTAATTTCTTTGAATCTATCTAAATTCTCTGGAGCAGAACCGATCAAAGCAAATGGTCCTAAATCTAAACCAATGTATTGGTCTTGAGTTGTTGGGTTTCTAAAACCTGTTTGAAATGAAGCTCTAAAATTGTGTTTCTTGTTTTCACCTGCGGAATATACCAACGAAATTCTTGGAGAGAAATTACCATCAAAATTTTTAGATTTATCGTATCGAATTGATCCTGTAAATTTCAATTTTTCATCCATCAGTTTCTTTTGAACTTGAGTGTAAATTCCATATTCAGAATATTTCAATGGACCATCAAAATCTGTAAAGATGGTTCCTTTAGAATCCAATACATATTGTCTAGCTGATCCCCCAACTTGAATTTCTGCTGCTTTAAATAAATCCTTAAAGTTGTAATTCACATCTGAGTGGTAAATTTGAGAACGATCCGTGAATTTAGAACTTGGTTTTAGTGTAGAATTTGAAATCACACTTGCTAATGCTGAATCATATTGTGGTGTGCCTGGAACGAATCTTCCTGAATCTGCTGCAGTTCTTGCTGCTGCATGTGCTTGTTCTGGTGTTGCTCCAGCTAAAGTGCTTTGAACATAAGCTCCTGCATATTGACCAAACCAAACGTTATCTGCTTTCCATGCTCTGTTTACATTCCATGCAGCAAAACGCATATCATAAGACTGTCCTGCATCTTCATCTGTTAAATATCCTCTAACAAAAAAGTTTTTACCTTTAACTTCTAATTTAGTTTGGTTCATGGAGAAATCTTTCAAAGAATATCTGTTTGCTCCTTGATAGATTGTATTACCAAATCCAAGTTTATGTTGTAAAATGATTTCAATATCATTATCCCAAGGTCTAAAGTATAAAGAGAAATCCGCTTTTACACTTTTGATTTTATTATCCGTCAAATCTTGCTCTCTATAACCTGTTCTAGCTACATTATAATTAGGTAAAATTGAGTTGAATACAGGTAATTGCGCTGCTGATATTGCACCTGCATTAAATAACCCTTGAGCTACCCCTCGAATGTTAGTCGAAACTTCGTCTCCATAAACATTTATCCCATCATAATTTGGGTTGACAGCCGTTCCTGCTTGATTATCTTTACTATCGGTTTGATCATTAGCAATCCATTCCGAAGCCTTTAACATTGTTAAATTTGCTTTTCCAGCAAAATGCTTGGTAAAGGCATGTGCAGCTCTAATACCAAAGTCCCAAAAATTATTTGTTCCTGCAGCACTTTGATAAGTTTGTCCACCTTTTAGATAGGTACTAATTCCTTGATTTGTAAATGGATTTTTACTGTTCATGAACATAATACCATTAAAAGCATTCGCTCCATAAAGTGCAGATGATGCTCCTGGAAGTAATTCCACATTGGCAACATCAATATCTGAAAGGCCTATTAGGTTTCCTAATACAAAGTTTAGAGCAGGTGATGCATTATCCATACCATCCACTAATTGCAAGAAACGTGTGTTTGCAACTGTTGCAAATCCACGAGTATTAATCGATTTGAAAGCAAAACTACTGGTGTTGAATTGTACTTCTTTAAGGTTTTCTAATCCATCATAGAAAGTTGCTGCAGTTGTGCTTTTGATTTGGGCTTGTCCCATTCTCTCAATAGTTACAGGAGATTGAAGCACTCTTTCTGGTGTTCTCGAGGCAGAAACCACAATTTCATTTAGTTTTGTTTCTTCTTCTTGAAGAACTACGACTATTTTTTGTCCGTTTTCAACTTTTACAGTTTTGGATGCAAATCCAGTCATTGAGACTTTAATAGTTGCCGGTAAAGAATTGACTTTAAGAGAAAAACTACCATCGTAATCTGTCGCTGTTGCCATTTTTTCAGAAACTACGCTAACATTTGCGCCTGCAACTGACTGATCTTTACTGTCTTTAACAGTTCCTGTAATTGTGTTTTGAGCAAAAGAAAGGCTGCAAAATAACAACGACAAAATAAGTAAGTTAATTTTCATAGGGTTTTGTTTTAATTAATTTAGATGACCAAAGTACAATTTTTTTTCATATTAATAAAAAAAGCGAGAAAAAATCTCGCTTTTAACATATTTTTTTGAAATAACTGATTATTCCACAGTAACCGACTTTGCTAAATTTCTTGGTTGGTCCACGTTGCAACCTCTCATAACGGCTATATGATATGACAATAGTTGCAAAGGTATTGTAGTTATTAAAGGTGATAATGCATCCGAAGTTTCTGGGATTTCGATTGTATAATCTGCTAATTCTTTTACTTGAGTGTCGCCTTTTGTCACAATAGCAATGATTTTTCCACTTCTAGATTTAATTTCTTGAATATTACTCACCACTTTATCATAATGACCTTGTCTTGGAGCAATGACTACAACGGGCATTTGTTCGTCAATCAACGCAATGGGGCCATGCTTCATTTCTGCTGCTGGGTAACCCTCTGCATGAATATATGATATTTCTTTTAGTTTTAAAGCACCTTCTAATGCAACAGGAAAATTATAACCTCTACCTAAATACAAACAATTTGGAGCATCTTTGAATTTTGCAGCAATTTCTTTTGCAACGTCATTTGTTTTTAATGCTTCGGCAACTTTTTCTGGAATTACCTCTAATTCTTGTAAATATCTATGGAAATCCGTGTGAGAAAGTGTTCCTTTTGCTTTTGCAAGTCGCAAAGCAATCATGGTCAACACAGTGATTTGTGTCGTAAATGCTTTTGTTGATGCTACACCAATTTCTGGACCTGCATGAGTGTATGCCCCTGCATGAGTTTCTCTAGAAATAGAAGAACCAACCACATTACAAACCCCAAAAACAAAGGCTCCGTTTTCTTTCGCTAACTTAATTGCTGCCAAAGTATCTGCCGTTTCTCCTGATTGCGAAATAGCAATTACAACATCTCCTTTATTGATAATAGGATTTCTGTATCTAAATTCTGAGGCGTATTCTACTTCAACAGGAATTCTTGTAAATTCCTCGAAAATATATTCTGCAACCAAGCCAGCATGCCAAGAGGTTCCGCAAGCTACAATCAAAATTCGTTGAGCATTTAAGAATTTTTCAATATTATCTTCAACACCTGCCATTTGAATAATTCCTTTGTTGGCGTTCAATCGCCCTCTGTAAGTATCTTTTATAACGTTTGGTTGTTCGTTAATTTCTTTTAACATAAAATGGTCATAGCCACTTTTTTCAATTTGCTCCAAATTCATTTGAAGTTCCTGAATGTAGGGGTCAACTAAGGAATCGTCTTTAATTTTTCTGATTTTTAAAGGTTTGTTTAGTCGAACAACTGCCATTTCCTCATCTTCGAGGTAAATGGCATTAGAAGTATATTCTATAAAAGGAGAAGCATCTGAGGCAATAAAAAATTCGTTTTCTCCTACTCCAATGGCTAACGGGCTTCCGAGTCTAGCAACTACAATTTCATCTGGTTTTTGTTTGTCAAATACACAAATAGCATAGGCTCCAACCACCTGATTCAAAGCGATTTGTACCGCTTTACCTAGTTTTATTTTTTCGTTTTTCTGTACTTCTTCAATTAAATTTATTAAAACTTCTGTATCGGTATCAGATTTAAAAGTATAACCTCTTTTTAGTAGCTCTTGCTTTAGTGGTTCGTAATTTTCTATAATTCCGTTGTGAATTATTACTAAATTACCAGAATTTGAAACGTGTGGATGAGAATTGACATCGTTTGGAACACCATGAGTTGCCCAACGAGTATGACCCATTCCGATAGTTCCTGATATAGAAATTTCTTTCGAAGATTTTTCTTCAAGATCTACTACTTTTCCTTTTGTTTTAGAAACTTTTAGGTTTTCACCATCAAAAAGCATAATTCCCGCGCTATCATAACCTCTATATTCCAGACGTTTTAATCCTTTTATAATGATTGGATAAGCTTCTCTGTAACCAATGTATCCTACAATTCCACACATATATAGAGCTTTTTAGTTAGGTTTTGAATATTTTATAACGAGTTTAACTCTATTGTTGTAGTCTGGATCACCAACAGAATACGTTCCATGCAAAACTACTCCGAATGGGTTTATAACAGCTGTTTCTGGATAATAATATTTGTTTTTTGCTGTGTTATCTATTATGGATGCGTTGTTCCAATTTGCCAAATCGAAAGGCAAGATCGAACTAATTCTTCCAAATCTTGTATTCACAATGTTTTTACACACTGTAACTCCGATTTTTACATTAATCAAGGTTGGATCGTTTACTAAATTTCTGATATAATTTGTGATTTTAACTTTATAGAATTTTTCTCCAGTAATCGCATCTGTTTCTAAAAATCCTCCAAGTACTGCTTTTCCTTGATTGTATGTTGAGCTTGTGCTTTGATCTATAATATAATCATAGACAGGAAATTGATTATTCATGTCATATAAATAGATTCTATCAGGATTGTCGGCTCCACTTTGTTTTACTTTAAACACCAAAGTTGCATCATTAATTACTACTTTTGGGTTTCTGAGTTGTGCTAATTCTGTTCCAGAAAAAAGATTCAAAACACCCATAGCTCCTTCTCCACCTTTTAGAATCATCGATTGATCCGCAGTTCCAGTGGCAGGAGTTCCTAAAGGGAGTAAACTATAGGTTTTTGCTGTATTAGTTTGAAGTCCAACACCGTTCCCATTTAGATTTAAAACAATTTTTCTGATGGTATTATATGATGTGTCAGTAATTACTGCTTTGTCTTGGTATATAATTGTAATAGTTCCTGCTCTAAAATTTAACTGTGCCATACTCCCAGGGTTTAAACCAGAAGGTTCTACTTTAAATAATAGATTTCCGATGTACTGTCTGAATGCTTCGTTTGAAGACAAATTTGTTGTACCAGCATTTAAAATAAAACTCCCGAAACTGCCACTTAAATCTACTTTTAACGCCGGAGGAGTTTTAGTAATAGCTGATGTTATACCATCTGTATTCGTTATTTCTTCGTTACTGAAAACAAAATTGTCATTTTGAAGTCCAGTCGAAGATGCTGGTATAGAAGTTGGAAAATTATTTAAACGAATACCTACAATACTTGAATTAAAATCAGCAAATTGGTTAGAATAATGTCTTTGAGGCTCATTCAAAAATGGAGGTGTTACACTAATGTTCGTAATACCGAAAGTAGTGCTGTAAATACTTAATTTTATTCTGTTAGAGACATCAGTTGGATTGCTATTAGTTCCAATAAAATTATTTAATGAATAGGTTCTAGTTCCATCAGCATTTATCTGAGTAAGAGTACTAGTATAGGGAATGTTCAAAATTACACTTTGAATTGGTGAATTAGTATCAATTATCGTAGGATTCAATTCGCTTAATTGCATTTCAGTAGCATAATCAAATTTAGTATTTGCTAAAGTTGGATTATTATAAAATCCTAAAAAATTCGTTTCAAGATTATCAGTTTGAACTGGTCCTGTTTCTCGATTATAAGCATTTACTGTAAAATCATCTTTTGTCAAAAAATCATAATGGTTGTCCGCAACTAGTCCTGAACCAATTTCGTTGTAATCTTTATCGCAAGAAATTAGAAAAATAAAAGCAAAAACGGAGAAAACTAATTTTAAAAATCTGGTATTCATATTAAAGAGTAAAATTATTATAAAACAATATTTTTGTAGAATTCGGTGTACGTTTCTGCAACCTTTTCTTTGTGGGCGAAAGGTAAAAAAGGTTTTTTCGAAGATTCTATAAATTTTGTTAAACTTGGACTAAGGTTTTCCGATGCTATTATCACTCCATCAGAATGTAGAATCGAAGTTCTGATGACGTTTTCATAGTTTGGAACTTCTAAATCCGAAATTGCATCATTTGGAATGCCGTCAAAAGCCACTTTTTTGATCATCTCAATATCTAAATTTCCATCAAAGGATTGACTATATACTGATGTTACAATTTTTGTATTAGCAAATAAAGCCTCATCTTTGTAGAAATGCTTCATGTACACAGGTAACATTCCTGCCATCCACCCATGAACGTGAATAATATCTGGAACCCAGTTAAGTTTTTTTACGGTTTCTACAACTCCTTTCGCAAAGAAAATAGCACGTTCATCATTATCAGGAAACAAAACTCCTTCTTCGTCTGTAAAGGTTGCTTTTCTTTTAAAATATTCATCATTGTCTATAAAATAAACCTGAATTCGCTCTTTCGGAATCGATGCTACTTTGATAATCAAAGGCATATCCATGTCGTTTACGACTAAATTCATTCCAGACAACCGAATTACTTCATGCAATTGATGTCTTCTTTCATTAATATTTCCGTATCGTGGCATAAAAATCCTAATTTGCCCTCCTTGGTCATTGACCATTTTTGGTACATCATAAGACATTAATGAAACCTCGTTTTCTGCAAGGTAAGGAACCACTTCCGATGATACATACAATATCCTCTTATCTTCCATAATTGAATTTACATTTGTTGAGTGTCAATAAAAAACATGCAAAAGTACAAAAATTTATGGAATTATTGCTGAAAATAGTATGTTTGTACCGGATTATAAAAATGCAACATGCTCATTTACGACAAAAAACAACACTTGATAAAGTATTTAAAGTCAATTTCGGATTCAAAAACTACCATTGGGTTTGTGCCAACAATGGGCGCATTGCACGCTGGACACTTGTCTTTGATGGAGCAATCCTTGAAAAACAACACCATTACTGTGATGTCAATTTTTATAAACCCAACCCAATTCAATAATCCCGATGATCTAGCGAAATATCCTAGAACTTTAGAGAGTGATATCGAAAAAATCAAAACTATTTCTGATAAAATAATTGTTTTTGCTCCTACAGTAAATGATATATATGAAGGAGAAACTATTTCTGAAAGTTTTGATTTTGATGGACTCGAAAATCAAATGGAAGGCAAATTTCGTCCAGGGCATTTCAACGGCGTAGGAACGATTGTGAAATTACTTTTCGAAATTGTGAAACCCACAAACGCCTATTTTGGCGAAAAAGATTTTCAGCAATTGCAGATTATTCGCAAAATGGTCGAAAAATCTAACTTAAATGTAAACATAATATGTTGTCCGATTTTTAGAGAGTCCAACGGATTGGCAATGAGTTCCAGAAACGAACGCCTTTCGGCAGACGAGAGAGCCAATGCATCCATCATTTATAAAACAATGTTAGAAGCAAAACGAATCTTTGGCACGAAATCTGTAAAAGAAGTTTCGGAATTTGTTGAAAAAGTATTTAAAAACAATGTAGATTTCAAATTAGAATATTTCGAGATTGCTGATGAAAAAACACTTTTGACCTGTGTTCATAAAACCGAAAATCATAAATACAGAGCGTTTATAGCTGTTTTTGTTAATTCTATTCGATTGATTGATACAATTTCGCTCTAAATAAAAAAATTAATTTACATTTGTGCCATGCAAATACAAGTAGTAAAATCAAAAATTCATCGCGTTAAAGTCACTGGTGCTGACCTCAACTATATAGGAAGTATAACTATTGACGAAGCCTTGATGGAAGCCGCAAACCTTTTAGAAGGCGAAAAAGTAGCGATTGTAAATATCAATAATGGCGAGCGTTTGGAAACTTATGTCATCAAAGGAAATAGAAATTCTGGAAACATTACACTCAATGGTCCCGCGGCTCGAAAAGTTCAAAAAGGAGACATTATTATCATAATTGCTTATGGGATTTTGGATTTCGAAGAAGCAAAAACATTCAAACCGAGTCTAGTTTTTCCTAATGAAAACGATAATTCTTTAACCTAGATTTTGAAGAAAATTATTTACAAATGGTTGTCTATTCTACTTCCCATTTTTTTGGGTATTTTTCTGACCATTTACTCCTACAATCAATTTACCGAAGCGCAAATTCTTGAAATAAAAAGTTATTTCAAAAATGCAAATTACTTGATTGTAATGCTCGCAATATTTCTTGCCTTTATTGGCAACGCAGTTCGTGCTTATCGATGGAAATTTATGATTGAACATTTGGGCTATCATTCGTCGTTTGCTAACAATTTTATGGCTGTAAATATTGGGTATTTATTAAATCTTGCCATTCCAAAATCTGGAGAAATTTCTCGAGCATTAACCCTAAAAAAATACAACAATATTCCGTTTGATAAAAGTTTTGGAACCATTGTTGCAGAAAGAATTATCGATTTAGTTGTATTGGTTTTTATGATGTTTCTTGCCGTTGTACTTCAGTTTAAAGTAGTAAAAACTTTTATTTTAGACAAAATTCCAATAAAAAACTTGCTCTTGTTTTCTGGATTAGGATTGTTGCTTTTCATTCTTTTTATTTTGATTTACAAATATTCAAAACTAAAAATTATTATTCTATTCAAACAAAAAATATCGGGACTAAAAGAAGGTGTTTTAAGTATTTTTCACATGAAAACCAAATGGGAATATTTTTTCTATACTTTTGTGATTTGGGGTTCGTATTTAGTGATGTTTTATGTAGCGATTTTTGTGATTCCAGAAACAAGTCATTTATCGTTTGGCGCAGTAATTACAGCATTTGTTGTTGGCAGTATTGCTGTGGCTTTTACTAATAGTGGCTTTGGATCCTATCCGTTTTTGATATCTAAAGTTTTAGTTTTCTATGTAGTAAATGAAACGGCAGGAAATGCTTTTGGTTGGATTATTTGGACCTCACAAATGTTTTTGGTTTTATTTCTAGGATTAATTTCTTTTTTATTGCTTCCGGTTTTTAACAAAGCAAAATAAGTTATATATTGCTCTATTATTTCTTTTCAATATTTTAAAAACATCAAACAACCATGAAAAAAATTGTATTATTTTTATTGTGTTCCATTTCCGTTTTCTCTCAAAAAACGATAGAAGATTTTAAATCAGAAAAACTCGAAGAATCTAGAGAAATTGCAATTGGTTTACCTCAAAACTATGCTAAAAATACTGAAAAAAAATATCCGTTATTATTGCTTTTAGATGGAGATTATCTATTTGATCCTTTTTCTGGCATACTGACTTATGGTGCCTATTGGGAAGATTTGCCAGAAACTATAATTGTTGGAATTGGTCAGAACAAAAAAAATGAGCGCCTAGCAGATTGTGGATCTTACAACGAAGATGGTTTTCCGAATGAAAAATCGGCAAAATTCTTTGAATTTATTTCAGTGGAGTTAATGCCTTATTTAGAGAAAAAACTACGAATAGGAAATCTACGAATTATTGCAGGACATGACATGACTGCTGGTTTTGCAAATTTATTTTTATATAAAGACAATCCAACTTTCAATGGTTACATATCCTTAAGTCCAGAATTAGCAATCCACATGGAAGTTCAAGTTCCAGAAAGTTTTGGAAAACAAAAAAAACCTCTTTTTTATTATCTTGCCACTGCCGATGGTGATGTAAAGGAAATGAAAGATGCTATCGATATGTTAAATACAAACATCAATTTAATCAAAAATCCTGTAGTGAGTTACAAGTTTGATGAACTCAAAGACGCCTCTCATTATTCGCTGGTTTCCTATGCTGTCCCAAATTCTTTATATCATATTTTTAGTGCTTTTAAACCCATTACTCACAAAGAATACGAGGAAAAAATTGTGACAATGAAAGAAGGTTATGCTGACTATTTAATTAACAAATACGACATCATCAACAATACATTGGGATTGAAAATGAAAATTAGGTTTAGTGATTTCAAGGCAATTGAAGCAGCAATAATTGAAAACAACGATTTCAATGAGTTAGATAAACTGGCCCAACTCGCTAATAAAAATTACCCGAAATCAATGCTTGGCGATTATTTTCTTGCAAAAATGTTCGAGAAAAAAGCAGATTACAAACAGGCTGCAAAATATTATCAGAGTGCCTTTGTGTTTCAGCCCATTGGTGATTTAACAAAAGACGGAATGATGGAAAAAGTCAACGAGATGAAAGCCTTTTTACCTGCTAAATTAAAGAAAGGTCAAAAAGTTGAAGAGTTACCAGTTGTAGAAGCTCCAGTAGAACAAGTTCCAACAACAACAGAAACTCCCGCACCAACTGATTCTGTAGTACCAACTGAAGTTCCTGCATCTACAGAAGTTCCTGTAAAAGCCAAAAAAGCAAAGAAAAAAAGATAAAATGGCTAAAGTGAAAACAACTTTTTTTTGCCAAAATTGTGGTGCTCAATACGCACGTTGGCAAGGACAATGCAACTCCTGTAAAGAATGGAACACTATTGCAGAAGAAATTGTTCAAAAAGAAGAAAAAGTAGCATGGAAAAGCGAAACAACATCTCTTTCAAAAACATCTAAACCTCTAAAAATTGCTGAAATTGATTCCTCGTTAGAGGTTCGAATGGATACTTGCGATGGCGAACTCAATAGAGTTCTTGGTGGTGGATTGGTTCCAGGATCATTAATTCTTTTGGGTGGAGAACCAGGTATTGGAAAAAGTACCTTATTGCTACAGATTTCCCTAAAATTACCTTATAAAACTTTATATGTTTCTGGTGAAGAAAGCCAAAAACAAATCAAAATGCGTGCTGAAAGAATTACTCCAAACGGAGATAATTGTTACATCCTGACAGAAACAAAAACGCAAAATATTTTCAAACAAATCGAATCTATAGAGCCAGAAATTGTAATTATTGATTCCATTCAAACGCTACATACAGACTATATAGAATCTTCACCAGGAAGCATTTCTCAAATTCGAGAATGTACCGCAGAACTTATTAAATTCGCAAAAGAAACCAATGTTCCAGTAATTTTAATTGGACACATTACCAAAGATGGAAGCATTGCTGGACCCAAGATTTTGGAACACATGGTCGATACCGTTTTGCAATTCGAAGGTGATAGAAATCATGTGTACAGAATTTTACGTTCCTTAAAAAATAGATTTGGTTCTACTGCAGAACTCGGAATATACGAAATGTTAGGATCTGGATTGCGAGAAGTTTCGAATCCATCAGAAATATTGATTTCGCACAAAAACGAAGAACTTTCGGGAACCGCCATTGCATCAACTCTTGAAGGAATGCGACCGTTGATGATCGAAATTCAGGCTTTAGTTTCCACCGCAGTATATGGTACGCCACAACGAAGCACAACAGGTTACAACGCAAAACGGCTGAATATGATTTTGGCAGTTCTCGAAAAACGTGCGGGTTTTCGATTAGGGACAAAAGATGTTTTTTTAAACATTACGGGAGGAATTTCTATTGACGATCCAGCCATTGATTTGGCGGTAGTAGCAGCCATTTTATCCTCAAACGAAGATATTGCTATCAACAAAGATTTTTGCTTTGCTGGCGAAGTGGGATTATCGGGCGAAATTCGTCCTGTGAACCGGGTAGATCAAAGAATTCAAGAAGCAGAAAAGTTAGGATTTTCTACTATTTACGTTTCTAAATACAATAAAATTTCATTAAAAAATACAGGAATAAGAATTCAGTTGGTTGCAAAAATCGAAGATATTGCAAGTGAATTGTTTGGGTAATTTTGTTATCTTTGAATCTTAAAATGATTAATTATGGACTTATTATCAAGAAAATATAATTTTATAGAGGAATTTATAACCATAGATAATGAAATTGTCTTAAGTAAATTAGAAAAAATTTTAAAAGAAGAGCGTAAACTTCAATCAGAAGTCTCCATTGAGCATAAAAAAATATTGTCAGAAAGATTAGATTCCTATAAAGAAAATCCTGAAAACACTATTGATTGGCAAATGGTAAAAAATGATTGGTAAATGCAAGAATTTAGAATAAAAATTTTACCAAAGGTTTTAAAAGATTTGAAAGAAGCCAAACAATGGTATAATGAACAAAAAGAATTTTTAGGCGATGAATTCAAATTTGAAGTAAACAAAGAATTTGATTATATCGAAAAAAATCCATTTGGATATCAAATTAGGTTTAAAGAATTTAGAAAATCTTTATTGAATAGATTTCCATATTGTATTTATTATGTTGTTGAAGAATCTATTCAAAAAATTATCGTTTTTGGTGTTTTGCATAATAAAAGTGGTGATGAAAAAATAATGAAAAGACTAAAATAATTTTACACTTCAATTAGTCAATGAACACGCTCCAAAATCAACTTCAAATCATTCAAAATTTTCATGAACTTGGCCAGACCATTCTTGCTGCAGAATATCTAGTTAAAGAATATGAATTAGAACACCCAAATTTTAAAGGTTTTGAATTGAGAGAAGCCGCCGAACCAAACTTTATTTTGTTTACTACCGAAGGTAATTTTGGCGAACAACAAATCATTCGAATTCCAGAAAACACTTTTGAATTTGATCTTGCAGCGATGCTCACACTTCTGGCACACGAAATGGTTCATGTGGGTCAAAAACAAACTGGCTTTTTTGTGAATGACAGAAACGAACGGGAATGGCAGGCTTATTATGAAATGATTTTTCATAGAATCTATCCAAAAATTCCAGAAGTTTCGGATTATTACAAGAAATTTTTTGCAACAAAATCGTTAGAATACTATGTTAGAATGGGAGAAAATTCTGAACTCCAAAAAAAGTACGAAAATCAAAAAAAAGAAATAGATTTGTTATTACAAAACCTAACCTAATTTTTGATCTTGAAACCAAACTACAAAAAAATATATAAAATTATTCTTAAAATTTTTCTAGGATTATTTACAGTTTTAATTATTCTTGTTTTAATAGCCTATTTCTATCGAGATACAATTTTAAAAACAGTGTTGTCAAAAGTAGAAAACAAATTTTTAGTAGACTACAATTGTACATTTTCAGTTAAAGAAGCCAATTTCGATGGTTTATCGGGAGTTTCACTTTCGCAAATTTGTTTAATTCCACAAAACAAAGACACACTTTTGTATGTAGAAAAAATCAAAACAAAATTTAGTTTTATGCAACTTGTCACAGGTGATTTGCAATTGAATGAACTCGAATTCAAAAATGGATTTGTACAACTCATCAAAAACGAAAACGGTAAAAATTTCGATGCCTTTTTCAAATCTAAAACAAAAGATTCACTCGAAACCAATTCCGAAAAAAAGAATTATGCAGAATTTGCATATAATATCATCAACAAATCGTTAAACCTTTTTCCTGAGAAAATTAGTTTAGAAAACTTGTCTTTTCGATTAGATGATTTAGGCAAAAAAGTAACCTTGAAAACTTCAAAATTAACACTCCAAAATCACCAGTTACAGACTCTTGTAAATGTCGAAACAAATACTTTTTCGCAAGACTGGAAAATAGAAGGCTTTGCAAATCCAAGAGACAAAAAAGTCGATTTACAAATCAAAAATAATGATACAACACAAATTCGAGTTCCATTTTTAGATCAGAAATACAATCTGATTTCGAGTTTTGATAACCTGCATTTTAAAATAAATAAAGTCGAAATGGATGGTGACGAATTACATTTCGACGGATTCTCATCGGTAGAAAATTTAACCTTAAATCATCCAAAAATTGCTAAAAAGAATGTCGTTTTCAAAAATTCCAGTTTCGACTTCAAAATTTTGTTTGGTTCTGACTTTGTTGCCGTTGACACGAGCTCAATCATAAAACTAAATGATATAAAACTGCAACCTTACTTAGAATATAATACCGAAAGTGATGTGGTATACACGCTGCGAGCCAACATCAAAAAAATGAAGGCTCAGGATTTTATAAATTCGTTGCCAACGGGTTTATTTTCGCATTTTGAAGGAATGCAGGCAACGGGTAAATTTGATTACAAACTCAATTTTCAATTCAACAAAAACAAACCTTGGAAATTGATTTTTGATAGCAAATTGAACAAGCAAAATGTAGTCATCACAAAGTATGGCGAAGCCAATTTAGGGAAATTAAATTCCGAATTCGAATATCGAGCCATTGATAACGGCAAAATACAACGACCTATTTTAGTTGGAAAGACAAATCCAAACTATTTCTTATTAGCCGAAATTTCGCCTTTTCTACAAAAATGTGTATTAACAAGCGAAGACCCGTCGTTTATGACCCATCGAGGATTTGTAACAGAAGCATTTAAACAATCCATCATCAAAAACATTCGCACCAACAAATTCTCAAGAGGCGCCAGTACTATTAGTATGCAATTGGTTAAAAATGTTTTTTTGACACGCGAAAAAACAATGTCACGCAAACTCGAAGAAATTTTGCTTGTTTATATTCTCGAAAACAACCGAATTGCTAGCAAAGAACGCATGCTCGAAGTCTATTTCAATATCATAGAGTGGGGACCAGATGTCTTTGGAATTGGTGAAGCTGCAGAATTTTATTTCAATAAAAAACCAATAGATTTGAGCCTCAAAGAATGTTTGTATTTAGCAACGATCATTCCGAGTCCAAAAAAGTTTATGTATTTGTTCGATGACCAAGGGAATATAAAAGAAAAAGCCAACAAAAATCAAGAATTCATCAAAAAAATCATGCTCAAACGTGCTTTGTTATTTGATATTGATACTATTGGTCAATCTGCTCCAGTAAAACTTTCTGGGCTTTCACGAGGATTATTGAATATAAAACTACACGACTCCATTCCTTTAGATTCCATCCAAATTTTAGATTTGAATATCAACTAATAGCATTCATCTAAAATTCTTTAAAAGATTATTCTATATTTTAAAGAATTTTTTGGGCGTGACCCTTGATCTCGTCCGAAAAGACGAGACGGGTCGGGTCTTCCGCTAAATCCACGCTAAAAAGCGTGGGATACTGCTTCAACCCCTCACGCGTGAGCATTATTCAAAAAAAAAACTCAGCCTAAACTGAGGTTTTTCATGATTTACTTAAAATTATCCAGCAACGGTTACCGTTACCACGCTACTCCACAGTCCCACTTTTTCATCACCATACAAATACATGGCTCTGTAACTCCAAATGGCGCTTTGCCCTTGAACTGGCATCACCGAATTGTCAATAAAATTAGGGTGTAAATCTTTGTCTAGAATTACAAAACCTGCACCACTATTTTTTTCGATAACAATACCCGCATATTTTCCTTTTTTCCAATCCAGGTTTACCTTTCCAGCACGCATTACTACTTTTAGAATGGGTTGAGCATTATCCAAATCTAAATTTTGTGCCGCAGTAAATTCAATACCCAAGTTTTGCCCAATGGCGGTGGTGTAATTTTGATGCGCTTTAATACGATTGACCATAGTAGAAAACCGAAAAACAATTCCAGGGGCAACCGCCGCAGGTGCTACATCTAACACTGGCAGAGTTGGAGCATTGTTGCTTGTTACATTCGATTCTCCTTTTTTGAGAATGTTCTTGAACGTAGTCCAGTCTTTTTTGAAAGTCTCTACTTTAATTACATTTTTCACACTCCATTCAAAATACGCAGCATCTGCTTGGACACCTGTTACTTCGGCAGGGCTAAAACCAAAATTTGCAGCATAGATGTCAATTTTTGATCCAAAATTTGACATTTGTAACGAAAATTTTTCGTCTGTTTGTTCTAAATAAGTTCCTATAAATTTTATTTTTTTAAATTAATACCATTAACTTAAATTCAATATTTGTGCCAATTATTAAATATATTCTATTTATAAATCATAAATAAATGTTATAAAATTATAAATTTGTGATATATAACTATAAATCAATAATTTAAAATTATTCTTGATCAGTAAGAAATCATTTTTGACCGATTAAAAATTATTATTGACCCGTAAGAAATAGTTTTTAAGGGACTGGACAGAATTTTATCGAGACTGGACAGAATTTTGTGTAAACTACGTTTTATTTTTCATAGCAATTTCAAGGTTTTAAACCAAAACAGGATTTTTACGCAAAACAATAAACCATTTAGTTTTTGACACTAAATGGTTTTGCACTAAAAATAATTAACCATAACCATTTTTCATTTTTTTGATTGTGATAAATAATCCTTAAAAAAGATTATTTATCAATAGTCTTTTCTTCTTTTTTCTCATTTGTTAAAATGTTCTCTTCTTTAATTGATTTATTTTTAGATGGAATTTTATAGGTTAATGAAAATCCGACTCTTCTTGAATCGAATTTATTCTGATACATTATGTTTGTTCCAATAGCACTCAAAGATTGAATATTTGTATTGAAAATATCATTTGCATAAATTGAAATTGATAAATTATTTGATAACATTTTTTTAGATAATGTGACATCAACTTGCTGACTAAATGGTTTTTTGATACCATAATAATAGTAATTACCTCCAGTTGTTGATGAAGTATAATTTACTGTAAAATTGATTTTCTTTGGTAAAATAACTTGTGACATTAAATTATAACTCCAAAACCCTTTGGAACCTAAACCCTCAATTTTGTATTTTTGAAAATC
>JAYWEG010000146.1:0-4463 GCA_043779445.1 Bacteroidota bacterium | reverse complement strand
ATTTATAATTCGCAAATTTTAGAAAAAAAAATTTAAAAATAATGAGTTAGAATTAAAGAAATTAATGATAAAATTAACTATTCAATCAAAAAAACCTTGTTCATTCACAAATAATTCAAAAATCAGTAAACTATAAAACTCTAGGTACATTTGAAAAAGATTTTTTAGTAGAATTCAAAACAATCTTAAAAACTTTGATAAAAGGTTAATGAACTTGTCAAGCTATCATATAAATCTGTTACGATAGAAAAGAAAACTCTCAACTTTGTATAATTAAAATGTTTACGAATTTAACGACTAATTTTATTACAAAATAGTAATTAACAAAATCACCACTTTCTATTTGTATAACTAAACTTTTTTTATATATGTAAACGATTATTTTCGGTACAAAAATAATATTCCTAGAACACTTATTCTAGCGGAATTAGAATTATATTTGCACGATTTTAAAAACATAAAAAATGTCATTAGTTACCCTTCTTTCGCCGCAAATCTCTATTGCAATTCAAAAATTGTTTGACGTTACTGTCGAAAAAATTGAATTTCAATCGACTCGCAAGGAATTCGAAGGGGATATTACTATGGTAATTTTTCCGTTATTGAAACAAATTAAGAGTAATCCTTTGGAACTAGGCAACAAAATTGGTCAATATTTAATTGATAATGTTGTCGAAGTTTCAAAATTTAATGTGGTTTCTGGTTTTTTGAATATTGTGATTTCTGATGCGTATTATGTTGATTTTTTCAATGAAATTAAAGACAATCCAACTTTTGGTTTTGTTGCCCCTTCGCCAGATTCAAAAGCGGTTATGGTCGAATATTCTTCGCCAAACACCAACAAACCTTTGCATTTGGGTCATGTTCGAAATAATTTATTGGGTTATTCGGTGGCAGAAATCATTAAAGCATCTGGGAAAAAAGTGTACAAAACACAAATCATCAACGATAGAGGAATTCATATTTGTAAATCGATGTTGGCTTGGAAACTTTATGGAAATGGTGAAACTCCAGAATCAACAGGCTTAAAAGGAGATAAATTAGTTGGAAATTATTATGTGAAGTTTGATTCTCTGTATAAAGTAGAAATTGCCAATTTAATTTCAGAAGGAAAAACAGAAGATGATGCTAAAAAACAGGCTCCAATTATTCTTGAAGCCCAACAGATGCTTTTGGATTGGGAAGCAGGAAAACCCGAAGTAATTCAACTTTGGAACACTATGAACCAATGGGTTTATGACGGTTTTGCAGCAACATACAAAAGTTTGGGTGTAGATTTCGATTCCTATTTCTACGAAAGTGATACGTATTTGCTAGGAAAAGACATCGTTCAAATTGGTTTAGAAAAAGACGTTTTCGAGCAAGATCCAGACGGTTCGGTTTGGATAGATTTAACCGAAGACGGTTTGGATAGAAAAATTGTGTTACGATCTGACGGAACATCAGTGTACATGACGCAAGATATTGGCACAGCGATTCAGCGAATTAAAGATTTTCCAGATGTTGGCGGCATGGTGTATACCGTTGGAAACGAGCAAGATTATCATTTCAAGGTTTTGTTTTTGATTCTAAAAAAACTCGGTTTCGATTGGGCTCAAAACTTGTTTCATTTGTCTTACGGAATGGTGGATTTGCCTTCTGGGAAAATGAAATCGCGTGAAGGAACGGTTGTCGATGCGGATGATTTGATGCAAGAAATGACCGAGACGGCTCAAAAACTTTCAGAAGATTTAGGCAAACTCGAAGGCTATTCGGATGATGAAAAATCAAAATTATACAACACTATTGGAATGGGTGCTTTGAAATATTATATTTTGAAAGTGGACCCCAAAAAACGAATTTTATTCAACCCAGAAGAATCTGTGGATTTCACAGGAAATACTGGACCTTTCATTCAATATACCTTTGCAAGAATTCAATCTATAATTCGTAAATCTAATTTCGATTTCTCTAATAAAACGGCAACTTTGGCGTTACATGAAAAGGAGAAGGAATTAATCAAACAAATGGAATTGTATCCAGAAATTATTCATAATGCAGCGCAAAATCATAGTCCAGCTTTGATCGCAAATTACACCTATGATTTAGTTAAGGAATACAACTCTTTTTATCAAACCGTTTCGATTTTAGGCGAAGAAAACGAGAACAAGAAAATTTTTAGAGTGCAATTGTCTAAAAAAGTTTCAGAAATTATAGCATCGAGTTTTGGTTTACTGGGGATTTCAGTTCCGCAAAGAATGTAAATCTTATAACTCATAATTCATAACTCAAAAAGAGTGAACTCAACAAAATCTTATTTTTTACAATCGTTTTTAATTGTTTTTTTAGCGGCATTTTTCTTTATTGGTATCAAAGGCTTTTTACCTAAAAAAATCTTTTCAGAAAAAGCGGGAACTACAAAAAATATTCTCATCGACAGCATGATGATTGATGCTTTAAAAGAAAAAGATTCAAATAATCTGGCCGTCGAAGGCGATTCTTTAGCAAATCAACCTATTACTTTTTTCGAAAACAATGGCGTTACATTCCCTGAAGAAACTTTTGAAAACTACAATGGTTATCAGTATTTGATTCCGTTCTATGAAAATTTATTTCAATTAGAAACTTCAAGAACAGGAAATGTACGCATTGCCTATTTTGGGGATTCCATGACCGATGGCGATTTGATTGTGCAAGATTTACGAAACGAATTTCAAAATCGGTTTGGTGGCGAAGGCGTTGGATTCGTTTCAATTACATCAGAGTCTGCGGCTTCTCGTGGTTCAATAACACATCAATATTCCGAAAATTGGAAAACACAATCGTATTTGAATGTTAAAACTCCTATTCGTTCTTTTGGAGTAAATGGTCACGTGTTTTTCGCAAAAGACACCATCAACAAAACCTGGATTCGGTTCAAAGCCAGTAATCTAAAAAATATTTCACAACTCAACAATCCAACATTGTTCTATGGAAGTTCTGATAATCAAGACGGTCAAATTGATTATAAAATTGGAAAAGATACCTTGCATAAAAAACTTATTGCAAATAATTTACTAAATACAATAACGCTTGCGCCTTATAATTTAAAAAACCTGAAGGTAGATTTTCAAAATGCAAGACGAGTGCCTATTTATGGTTTTAATTTTGATGATGGGAAAGGAGTTCATGTTGATAATTTTTCGCAAAGAGGAAATTCTGGTATGCCAATTTCTAAATTCGACATCGCTTTGATGCAAGCCTTTCAGAAAAAACTAAACTACGATTTGATTATTTTGCACTATGGAACTAATGTTTTAGGATACGGAACTTTGGACTTTTCTTGGTATGACAAAAACATGACAAAAACCGTGAATCGCCTGAAACTTTGTTTTCCTGGAGTTCCAATTTTGATTATTTCGACTGCAGACAAATCCACAAAATACGATTTAGAAATGAAAACAGATTCTGCTGTAGTGCCTTTGAGTACGTCTCAAAAAAAATATGCGCTCAAAACTCAATCTGGCTTTATAAATCTCTACACGCTCATGGGAGGCAATGGGTCGATGACAAAATGGGTGGAAGCCGACGAAAGTTTGGCAAACAAAGATTATACACATTTCAATTTTAGAGGTTCTAAAAAAATAGCAAAAATATTGTTTGATAAAATAAATCTTGGATTTGAACAATATAAAATATTACGCAAAAATCGAGTGCTTAATCCCATTGGAATTCCTATAACAACTGATAGCTCAGCAAATTCAAAGAATCCAGATGAGTAACAAAATCTTTGTTGTAGTTTTATTTTTAATTTTAGGTTTCACCATGAAAGCACAAGTTCAAGATTCCATTTCGTTTGAAGTGGATTCTCTTGCACTCAATAAAACAATTATAATTCCGGAAAACACAGTTCAAAACTCTAATGGAATAACTAATTTTCTTACGAAACTATCAGAATTACAGAAAACAAAAACAGGGCAACTCAATATCGTTCATATTGGTGATTCACACATTCAAGCCGATTTAATGACGGACAAAACCCGAAAATTATTTCAGGCAAACTTCGGAAATGCAGGTCGTGGATTTGTTTTTCCGCACTCATTAGCGCATACGAACGGAAGTTGGGACATCCATTTTTCATCAAAGCAAAATTGGGATAGTTACAGAAATATTTATCCTGTTACTCAATATAAAGTGGGTTTGGGTGGCATTGCTTTAGTAACCAAATCTAAAGAATTTGGTCTCGAATTATCTACAAAAGAAGAAGGTAATTTTTTTAAAACTATAAAAATAATTACTCCAAATAACATTCAAAATTTTAATGTTTCAGTTCAAGAAAATAAAATTGTCAAAGTAATTAAAATCCCAAAAATTATAACCCATTTAGTAAAAAGAAAAGAATCAATTTTAGAAATTGCAAATGATTATCATATTTCGATTTTTGAACTCAAAAGAGCCAATCGTTTGAAATCAAACAAAATACGAAAAGGTAGAGTTTTAAAAAT
>JAYWEG010000145.1:0-11133 GCA_043779445.1 Bacteroidota bacterium | reverse complement strand
ATGAACTTTTGTACTTTAATAATTTAAAAAAATCTACAAGCCCTCGAGTTCTTCGAGTTCTTTTACATCTTGTTTTTGAGATTCAACTTTCTCAATTTTTTCGGTTTCGGTTTCAACGGCGACTTCATCTTTAATCAAAAATTGCTTCGCTGCAATTATAATTAGAGTCAAAACGGCAATAATCAAAAGGATTTTTGGAAATTTTTTTTGATCTACATCAGAAGATCTCAAAGCCAAAAATGCCGAAATCAAAGTCAAAATAACAGGGATAAAAGCCATTTGTTCTGTTGGTGCAACAACTAATATGATTCCGAAAACAGCGAAAACAGTTGCCAAAGTAATAAATAATTTTCTCATATTTTTATTGATTAAATTCCTGTTGCGTTTGATAAACTCAATTGTCCAACCCCAACTTTGATGCTAAACTTAATAATTGCAGGAATTTTTTTTGCATCGGCTGTGAGCCAAATGAGGTTTTTATCCGTTCCCTTCAAGGCTTTTGTGTTTGCAGCCACAGACAATTTATAACACTCTTTAGATCCTAAATTCCCAGCAGAAATGGTTTCTTTTCCCATATATTTCACAGTTACTGGAATTTGCTTTTCGTCGAAAACAACCATCATTGATTTTGTTTGACCACTTTTCATGGTGGCAAAATCCATAGTTCGGAGTTTATAAATCATCGAAACCACATCCTGAGTTGATCCGCCAATTGAGAAAGTAGTCGTTTTTTCTGGTTTTTTCATTTGCTTGGACGTGCTAGTAATCGCAGTTCCTTTAAAAACGTATTTCTCGGTTTTCACAAATCCACCTTCGTTGATGCTGCGTTTGTACAAACTTGGCATTAGCGTTGTTGGGTTCACATACGACTCATATACATCGCGAATCTTGAAAAACGAATCCCATTTACTATACGTCGCAGCTTGGCAACTCAAGTGCAAATAACTACTTTTTGCAGTTGTAATTGTGTTTGTTTCCATGGTAACTTGTGCCAAAGGAGTCATCAAACCACTCATATTATACGAGGCCGAAAACGTTAACTTCTCGCCCGATTTAATTTGAGAAAAACCAAAACTAATGGCTAACCCAAAACCAAAACAAAGAATTTTTTTCATTAGTATCTTTTTAGAAGTTGCAAATATACTTATTTTTTATCGAAGCCAAATCCCGCTGTCATTCCAATCTTTCCCAAAAAAATGTTATTTTCTTTTTCAAAAAAGGAACTTCCGTTAGTCGTTCTTTTTCTTCAAGAAAAAACACATTTTTTTTGGCAAAGGATTTTCCTTTCCATCAGGGCTAAAAACCCAAAATTCTAAATCCATTTTCAATTAATAACAACTATTTTTACATTTTATTACAAAAAACCGAAAATGGAACGAAAAATAACAATTACTGCTGTAATATTCGGAATGCTTTCTATAATTCTTGGAGCATTTGGGGCACACGCTCTCAAAAAAGTTTTAACTATCGAGCAACTTTCAACATTCGAAACAGGTGTAAAATATCAGATGTATCATGCACTTTTTTTGTTGTTTGTGGCAATAATTTCAATTTCCGAAAAAGCAAAAAAAACTATTTATTATTTAGTTGTTTCTGGAGTATTGTTTTTTTCGGGTTCCATCTATTTATTGGCCACAAAAAACGTTACTCAACTTGATTTCAAACTGATAGGAATTCTAACACCAATTGGCGGATTACTTTTTATTCTTGCTTGGATTGTGTTATTGATAAATTTTATACAGAAAAAATCATAAAAATTCAAAAAATGAATTAGGTATGAAATAAAATTTTTACTTTTGTTATCTATTTAATAATGCAAAACAACATTTTATGGATAACCACGCCTTGATTACGAAATCGATTTCGTTAGAAAAATATGGAATTATAACTTCTAAAGAAATTGTTTACAATCCATCGTTCGAAACTTTATATAATGACGAATTAAATCCAAATCTCGAAGGTTACGAAAAAGGACAATTGTCAGAACTTGGCGCAATAAATGTTATGACTGGGATTTTCACTGGTCGATCTCCAAAAGATAAATATATTGTTGAAGACAACATTACTCGTGAAACTGTTTGGTGGACTTCTGACAAAGCAGTAAACGACAACAAACCTATTTCTCAAGACACTTGGAATGCACTGAAATCGAATACTATTTCTCAATTATCGGACAAAAAACTATATGTAGTTGACGCTTTTTGTGGCGCCAACGAAAATACACGACTCAAAGTTAGATTCATTGTCGAAGTCGCTTGGCAGGCACATTTTGTAAAAAATATGTTCATTCGTCCAACAGATCTTGAGTTAGAAAATTTTGGAGAACCAGATTTTGTGGTCATGAATGCTTCCAAAAAAGGTTTCGCAGATTTCGCATCATATAGATTAAACTCCGAAGTATATATTGCTTTTAATCTTACGGAGAAAATTCAACTCATTGGCGGAACTTGGTATGGTGGAGAAATGAAAAAAGGATTGTTTTCCATGATGAATTATTATTTGCCATTACAAGGAATTGCCTCTATGCATTGCTCAGCAAACAAAGGGGAAGACGGCGATGTTGCAGTGTTTTTTGGACTCTCTGGAACAGGAAAAACCACTCTTTCAACAGATCCAAAACGAGAATTAATTGGTGATGACGAACACGGTTGGGATAACGATGGTGTTTTTAATTTTGAAGGAGGTTGTTATGCAAAAACCATTGATTTGAGTCCAGAAAATGAACCAGACATTTATAAAGCTATTAGAAAAGATGCACTTTTAGAAAATGTTACACTTGATGCGAAAGGAAAAATTGATTTTGCAGATGGTTCTGTAACTCAAAACACACGTGTCTCTTATCCAATAAATCATATTGACAATATTGTAAAACCAATATCCAAAGCAGGTCATGCTACAAAAGTAATTTTTCTCACAGCAGATGCTTTTGGGGTGATGCCACCCGTTTCTAAATTAACTCCAGAACAAACAAAATACTATTTTTTATCTGGTTTTACAGCAAAACTTGCAGGAACAGAGCGTGGTGTAACAGAACCAACCCCAACATTTTCTGCTTGTTTCGGGAAAGCATTTTTGTCTTTGCATCCAACAAAATATGGGGAAGAATTAGTCAAAAAAATGGATCAACATCAGGCGACTGCCTACATGGTGAACACAGGTTGGAATGGAACAGGAAAAAGAATTTCAATCAAAAACACAAGAGCTATTATTGATAGTATTTTAGACGGATCGATAGAAAAAGTTGAAACAACAATAGTCCCAATTTTTAATTTAGAAATCCCAACAATATTAGAAAACGTAGATTCTGAAATTTTAAACCCTATAAACTCTTATAAAACTGAAAAGGAATGGACAGTAAAAGCGGAAAATTTGGCTTCGTTGTTTGTTAAAAATTTCGTACAATATACCCATGACAAAAATGGCGAGATTTTAGTTTCGGCTGGACCTCAATTATAATTTTTTATTTAATGAACTAAAAATCTAATAATTAAATCGTTTTTGCGATTTTTTTCCCAGAAGCCTCTAAGTTTTTATCTATTTTATGATCTGGGCGAGACCATTTTGGTTTTTCGCCCAACGATTCAAATTTTGAATCAATGGCTTCTATAGACTCTGGTTGTGCCATTTTAACAAAAGGTTTTTGAGGAATTAATCCAAGCATTTCAAACATTTTCATGTCTTCGTTTACATCAGGATTTGGAGTGGTTAACAGTTTATCACCAGCGAAAATGGAGTTAGCACCAGCAAAAAAACACATGGCTTGACCTTCTCGGCTCATGTTCATTCTTCCGGCGGAAAGGCGCACTTGTGTTTGAGGCATTACAATTCGTGTGGTGGCTACCATTCGAATCATTTCCCAAATTTCAACAGGTTTCTCATCTTCCATTGGAGTTCCATCTACAGCAACAAGTGCATTTATTGGCACCGATTCTGGTTGTGGAGAAAGCGTAGAAAGTGCTACTAACATTCCTGCCCGGTCTTCGATACTTTCGCCCATTCCGATAATTCCGCCGCTGCAAACAGTGACATTTGTTTTACGAACATTTTCGATAGTTTGCAAACGGTCTTCGAAACCACGAGTTGAAATCACTTCTTTATAATATTCTTCCGAAGTGTCTAAATTATGATTATAGGCATACAAACCTGCTTCTGCGAGTCTTTGTGCTTGATTTTCTGTTATCATTCCAAGTGTGCAACACACTTCCATGTCGAGTTTGTTGATCGTTCTTACCATTTCTAGCACCTGATCGAATTCTGGTCCGTCTTTTACATTTCTCCAAGCTGCTCCCATGCATACTCGAGAAGATCCTGATGACTTTGCACGCAAAGCTTGTGCTTTTACTTGAGAAACTGACATCAAATCATTTCCTTCAATATCAGTGTGATAACGAGCAGCTTGAGGACAATAGCCACAATCCTCTGGGCAACCACCTGTTTTGATTGATAGTAATGTGGAAACTTGAACCACATTTGGATCATGCGATTGACGGTGAATACTAGCTGCTTCGAAAAGCAAATCCATCATGGGTTTGTTGTATATATTGAGAATCTCTTCTTTAGTCCAATTGTTTCTAGATAAAGTCATATTGTTTGCGTTTTTACAGTTTCAAAAGTAGGGAAATTCTTTTGAAGAAACAATATACTTTAATTATTGATTTAGACAGTTTTGTTGGTTTTTACTTGCCATGCTTGTATACAAATAAAAGAAATCGCTACAACAGATGCCATTCCTTCAATTAGAAGTCCAAAGCAATATTCGTTTACGGTTGGGTTTTTTCCGAAAAGAAATCCGTGAGATAGCGTTTTCAAATAGACTTCACCGCCATTAAAATTTGCGTTTATGGCTAGAGCAATTACGCTTAAAAAAACACCAATTAATCCCGCTTTAAAAATGGATAAAAAATTATTTCCAAAACCAATATTTCCATTTTTTACATTTTCTTTTTGCATTTTACTAAAGACAAAAAATACGACTAGACCATTAAAAAAACGCAGGTAACTGACTTTTTCTAATCCAAAAATTTTAAAAACAAAGAATAATATAATTATTCCAAAAAAAATGAGTAATCCATTGCTAATTTCTTTAGATAGTTTCATATTAATTATTTAAGTTAAAAGATAAATATATTCTATAAAATTAGTAAAATAATTGTAGGAATTAAACATTTTTAACAAAATATAATTCAAAAAACACTAATTTAATATTAATTTTAAATCTTAAACAGAAATAAAGTAATCAAGCGCACTTTGTTTATCTTTTTTAATCTGGATTTTTAAAAAATCAATAGAATCGAATTTTTGTTCGTCACGAATTCGTTCCAAAACAAGAATTGAGATAGTTTCGTCATAAAGATTAAAATCAAAATCTAGAAAATGGGTTTCGATAGTTAGTTTTTCGCCACCGAGAGTTGGGCGAAAACCAATATTCATAATTCCGTTAAAAAATTTATTTTTTATATAACTTCGAACAATATACACACCGTTTTTTGGAATTAACTTGTAGTCTTTATCGATTTCCAAATTTGCCGTAGGAAAACCGATGGTTCGACCAACTTGATTTCCTTTTATAATAATTCCAGATAAACTATATGGATATCCTAAAAATCGATTTGCCAAAGTAACATTTCCGTTAGAAATTGCTTCTCTAATTTTTGTAGAACTAACCGCAACATCATTTAATTCCTCTACCGAAATTTGCTCTACTTCGAAATTATATTTTTTCCCAAAAACAATTAAATCATCAATGTTTGCAGTACGATTTTTTCCAAAATGATGATCGTGACCAATGATTATTTTTTGAATATTGAGTTGATTTACTAATATTTTAGAGACAAATTCTTCCGCAGAAAGTTCTGAAAAAGATTTGTCAAATTTTTGAATAACTAGGTTTTGTAAACCTGTATTTTCTAATAATCTAATTTTTTCTTCAATAGTATTCAATAGCTTAATATCGGAATTATTTTGCAAAACCATTCTCGGATGCGGAAAAAAAGTTAGAATTGTACTTTCTAGATTTTCCTTCTTGGAATTTTGAATAATTTTATCAATAATTTTCCGATGTCCAACATGAACCCCATCAAAAGTTCCAATTGTAACAATTGTTTTTTGTTTTGGATTGAAATCTTGTAAAGAATAGAATATCTTCAATTGTCGTGGTTTTAAAATGCAAAAATAAACTTTATATTTGATTTTAAACTCAAACTTCTACTGAAACCTTAGAACTATTATAATTCCTTAACTTAATTTCAATTATCAAAATTATAAATAAAAATTAATTCCTCTTTAAATACAAAAAATAATTTTCATAGTCAATAATTGCCTTTGAAGTAATCAAAACATCTGAACCAATAATGCCATGAATTGATTTTGATTGATGTTCAGCCAAGGCTAAATTCACATGAGAAAGGTCAAAAATCACAAGATCAAAATTTTCGTTTTTCCAAGTTCCTATTTGGAGGATATTGTTTTCAGAAAAATGTGTTTCCATACCAGTAGCACCAGCCCCAGCGGCCTTGGTTTTTGATTTTCTGGTCATAAGTTGAAAAAAATCAATTTGGTCAAAGCCCACACAACTATTTGATGCTCCAGTATCTAATATAAAATTACCAAAAACTCCATTTATTTTAACCCTAATTAGCAAATGATTGGTTTTTGTGATTTTAAATTTTATTTTTTTGTAGTTTTTGGGCGACAAACTCCTAATTTGATTTTGCATGTTGACTTTTTCGATATCGTACAAAAATAAACAAAGTTACCACACCAAGAATGCATAAAACATATAAATAATAATTAGAATTTTCTTCTTTTTCGATCGTTCCATAATACACAAATGCAGACCAATAATAGGGCGATTTTTTGGAATTTGAAATCTGTTTATTGTTTAAAAAATCTAATTTTGCTTGACGATTTGCCTCTGAAAACGATTTGTTCTCCTTGATATTTCTATAAAAGTCTGCCATAAAAATCGATGTGGTATAATCGTTTACTTTCCACAACGAAAACAACAAGTTTTCTGCACCTGCAAATTGAAATCCGCGAGCTACACTCATGGCCCCTTCAGATTTGTAAAGTTTTCCGATTCCGGTTTCGCACGCACTCAAAACAACTAAATCTGGTTTGATGTTTAGGGAATATAATTCTGAATACATAACATCTTTTTCAAAAAACTTGATACTTGCTGGCGATTCTGTGTCACCTGCATCTGCATGAGTACAAAGGTGCAAAATCGGAAAATTTGAAGCGTTTTTTTTGAAATTTGAAAAGGTTGCAGTCGTATTTTCGAAATAATTTCCTTTAAAATTCGATTTCAAGGATTGTAATTCTGTTTTCGAAAAGGATAATTCAAAAGCTGAATTTTTAAAAGCGGGGAAAATCCCCAAAACTGTTTTATTGGAATTGGAGATTAATTTTTCTTTTAAATAAAATGAGGCGGAATTATTATAGGAAACTACAAGATCTTTCAATAAATAATTCATTTTTGAAAAATTAGTTGTAACAGATTTTTTTGTTATCAACGCCTCAAACGGAACAAAATTTAGAAGCCCGTCCGGTATGATAATAAGGTTTTTAGGAACGGATTTGTTTGGAAGTTGAAGCATTTTATACAACTCGTTTCCTGTAGAGTTGAATGATGAAATAGCATTTGAAATCGCATCTGGGTTTGCGAAAAAATCGATGAATTTAGATATTTTTATGTTCGAAAATTGTTTGTTTTCAATTTTTTTGAATTCAATTTTTTGATTTTGAATTGTAAACGAATATAAGTATTCTGAACCCGAAAAAAATTCCACTAAAACCGATTTTTGCTGCTCTAATTTCAAAAACAAGGCTTTTAAATCGAATTTTTCATATTTTGAAATGGAATCTTCTGATTGTAATTTTTTTAGAGAAAGCATCAAGTTGTTTTGTTTTTTAATATAAAAATTAATTTTCGAAACGTCTGCAAGTTCATTTTTTTGTTGCTCTTTGGTAATCTCAACAGTAAGGTTTTGTAGCAATATTGTAATGGATTGCTCCTCTTTTGATGCAGTTTTTTTGGTTGAATTATAATTTTTTAGAATACTTGATTTTGTTTCTTCGCAAAGTACAAAAGCATCTTCGGCATAATTCAATTTTTTTTCTGTTTGTATTAAATGGGAATAAATTTCTAAACATTTTTCTACGCGATTTCGAATTCTAAACTGAGTAATAATTTTAGAATTTTCGTAAACAATCATTTTCTCAAACAAATCCTCTATATAAAATGATAGTCGAAATGTTTCGATAGCTTGTTTGAGGTTGTTTTCTTTAACCAAAATCTCTGCTTGCAAGTCCAACGCGTCGAGTAAAACAGTTTCGGCATAAAGTGAGTTTTTGTTTGGCAAACCATTTTTTATTATAGAATAGTTTGGAATCAAAATCGAAAATATATTTAAAATCTGTAGATTCGATGAAGCAAATTTATTTTGCTGAAAAAGTAACACAGCATTTTCGAAACAAAATTTTGCTCTTTTGCGAGGTTCTTGTTGAGGTAGTTTCTGAAGTATTTCTTTTGCTTTTTCAAAATACAAATTTGCTTTTTCAAAATTTTGCTCATGACAAAATATCGTAACCAAATTTCGATAACTATTTGATAGTATTTCGGTTTTATTTTTTTGATTTGAAAGAATTGAAACTGCTTTTTCTAGAGCTGTTTTTGCGGAAATAAAATCCTTTATTATTAGATAGTTTGTTCCAAGATTGTTATATAAAAGCCCTTTTTTAAAGTCCGATAATTTTTCGGTTTTAATCGATTTTTCAAGCAATTGAATTGCAATAAGTGCTTTCCCACTACTTTGATAGACATTAGATAAATTTAGAATTGCCGCTATTTTTTGCTCTTGATTTTTTTGATTTTCGGCAATGAAAAAATACTGTTTGATGGTGTTTTCTGCATTATCAAAATCGCCAATTTGAGTGTATAAATTTCCTAAGGGTTTGAGACAATTTTCGATAATATCGTAATTCGATAAATTTTTTTTTCCGAATGTTTTCCATGCCATTTCGTAACTCAAAATTGCTTTTTGCGACAAACCAAATCGATTTTGAAAATAGCCTTTGTTTGCATTTAGTATGACCAATGCTAAAAATTCTTCTTGTGATTTCGGGTTAAAAGTCTTTTCTATAGAATCTAGTCTATTGAGATTTTCAAGATTTGGATTTGCAACCAAAATATCAATAGACTGATAAATTCTGTTTATTTGACTTTGGGAACTAGCATTAAAGAAAGATACCAGAAAAAAAAGCATAAACAAAATTTTGAGCATTTTGGTAGTTCTATTTTTTTTTATAAACACGACTAAAACCTCCATATTCCATAGAACTGCAAATAGTTAAAATCTTTTCTGGTATTCAATACAAACCTTGTTCCAAAACTTGGACCAATTCGAACGGATCCGAAAGTTGCGTCGAAAATCAAACCAGTTTTTAAACTCGTAAAATTACTAGATTTATCAATTGAAGTTTCTTTTTTATTTAATAAAAATATTTTTGATATATTTTCAAATAATTCAACAGTTGTAGTTTCTTGGCTTATTTCAGATATGTTTATATTGGCCTGAATTCCAGAACCAACACTAATGTAATTGTTGACATTATATCGAATCAACAAGGGAATTTCCCAGTTGATGTTTTTGTTAGTTGATTGAATGGTGGTTTGCTCAAATCGAGACTGTACGCCCCCGGGGTTTGGAGTAATTTGAAATGGAATTAATTTTTCTGTTGTTTCAATAACCTCATAATTGTGATAACTATTCAGAAATTCACCTTGCCAATAGAAACGATACGATTTAAAAGGCGATACGGTGGTTCCAATAAAATAACTTCGAGAATTTTCTAGTTTTGGAAACCAATTGTATCCAGTTTTGACTCCTATAGAAATCCCTGGGAGAAAGCGTGTTGTAGCGTAATTTGTAATAATTGGTTCGTTTTTATCAAAAATAATTGCTGTTTTGCTTTTGGTTTTTATTTTATGAAAATCTTTTCCAAATTTCATCGAGTATTTTACAAAACCTTTGGTACTATCAATTTCTTTGACGTTTTTTTGAGTGCTTCCTGGTAAATAAATGTTTTTGAACGTGAAATGGATTTGTTTTTTCATAATAATTGTATCCAAACAACTGGTAGTCGGAACTTCACCTTTGGGGCAAATCGGACATTTTGGATACATGTCCACAATTTTAAACGTTTTTTTATCGAACATGTCCGGAATATCGGTTTCTAAACGAATCATTCGTGCTGGTCCTTCTCCATTATTCTGAAATCGAGTTTTGAAATTTACAGTTTTAAAACGTACCAATCTATAGTTCATAAAACTTCCGTTAGAACCCATTTTGTTCGGATCATGAGAAGTCACAATTTCCATTTCGAGATTTTTAATCTTGTGGTTTTTGAAACTTCTGTTGGGTACAAAAACACTCCGAACAGTAATGGTTGCACTAGTGTCTTTGATCATTTCTGGAGTTGTTTTTAATGTGAAAAATATGTTTCTAGTTTCGGAGGGACTCATATCATCAAATTCAAAAACTGTGGAATTTTTAAACGTTTTATTGGCTTCAAATAAAGTTGCATCTAAATCTGTTTCGGTAGTAGTTTTTCGATATTTTTTGTTTTGAATTTGATTAAATTCTGATGCTAAATATTCGTCCGATTCGTCTAAATCATTACTAACAATAGTATTTTCTTTAATTTCACGTTCGCCAAAATGAGTTCTGAAATCTAGTAATTCAAAATTGTTTGCTTTAAATTGTTTTTCGTTATAGAAAAGATACAATTTCCCATTTGAGACATAGTTATCCAAGTTTTGGTAGGAGACCACAATAACCATTTCTTGATCTGGAATCGGATCGCAATTTTTCTGAATATTTAATCCATTTTGATCTTCAATAGAGGCAATATCATTGTAGATTTCATTAGAAACTTCGTTAATCACAACTTTTTGAGGACGAGTAGCAGGAGGTTTTCCGTTATCATAATTGTTGGTAACAGCAACTCTTGCGTTATAATTCCCTTTATTTTTGTATACATGTTTGGGTTGCGCTTCTCGGCTGTAATGTCCGTCGCCCATTTCCCAAAGATAGGTATAACTCGGTTTTGGAGCACCAGCGATTGGAATTA
>JAYWEG010000144.1:0-4536 GCA_043779445.1 Bacteroidota bacterium | reverse complement strand
ATGATCATTTTTCATTTCATTAAAAAATTCTAATTTATTTAGTCCAAATTTTTCAGCAATATTTGCATATTCTTCTAAATTATTTGGCTTAATTCCATCAAAATAAATTGCTTTTTGTAATGCTGATGCAAATAGTAAACTTTTCTCAGGAATTTTTGATTTGATGATTGACATTGCAATTGCTGATGGAAATGATGTGAAAATTGCAGTTCCTATTTTAAGTGTTTTGTCTAAAAAATCCGAACCAAATTTAATTCCAGTCGCCTCTTCAACATTTTTATATGCCCAACTAATATAGGGTGCAACTTCGCCAATTGGCCCAATTCTTTCGCCAATAATCATGCCGCCAGAAATTACCTCAACTTCAACTTCATCTTTGTAAGTAGTTGCAAATTTTTCTATAACAGGAGCAAAACCATAGCACCAGCCACACAAGGCATCATAAACATAAATTAATTTCATAATTTGTAAATATTTTATCAAAAATAGATATATTTGATGAACTATAAAAATACAACAATACTAACCTTTTTGTATGTATGCAAGATTTTTCAAAAAAAGTTACAGCACGATGTCCAATTCGAACGACGCTTGAATTGATTGGTGGTAAATGGAAATTATTAATTGTGTACCAAATTGGTGACAACTCAGTTCGATTGTCCGAATTGAAAAAGCAAATACAAGATATTAGCGAAAAAATGCTAATTCAAGAACTAAAAAAATTAGTAGACAGTAACCTTGTTGATCGTCACAATCACGGCGAAGTGCCGCCAAAAGTTACTTATACATTAACCGAAAATGGCAAAAAAATAATACCGCTTATAGATATAATGGGTAAATTTGGAGTTGATTATATCAAAAATATACAATCAACACATTAATTTTTAAAAATTATAATTCGCCAAGTTTATAGATTTTATATACAATTTGGCAAGTTATAATTTTATAAATCAAAAAAAAAACGAATAAAACTGCCTTGGATTGTAATGTAATTTACCTACTCAAATACATTTTTCTCCTACCATACAATTCATAAAACTGATCGTCTTTCAAATCGACAATAAACAAGATGCTTTCGACTGTTGATTTCATTTGTGAGCTAAATTGCTTAGTAATGTTTTTAAATTTATTAAATCAAATAAATGATTTTTTATACTTTTGATTAAAACAAGATATGGAAACCATTTTTAGAACGCTTCAAGATTTTTTTAAATCTATAAACTTACCATTGCAACAAGATTTTGAAATGACAATTCATTCATTAAAAGGATTGCATGGTGACGGAAAAAAACAATCGCCTTTGTTTAGAACCGATTATTTTTCGTTTTTATTAATCACGGCAGGAAAATCAACTTATAGAATTGATAATCAAGAATATAATTTATGCAAAAACTCCTTTTATTTTACCTTACCCGGACATTTAAAATCATTTAATATTGAAATTCCACTTGAAGGTTATTTGGTCACTTTTACTGAAAATTTTTTAAAACAAAATTTAAAGGCCGATTTGTATCAATTGTTCCCTTTTTTGCTATATGAGTCAACTCCAGTAATGCAATTAACTAATGAAATTGTATGTGAAATCTCAAATTTATTCCAAACAATATTAATTGAATACACATCAAATTCAACATTCAAAAAAGAAATTTTAACCAATTATTTGTCAATTTTATTATTCAAAACTAAAGAATTACTACAATCACATCAAGTAAGTATTAAATCATCCAATCGCGCAATGGAATTGGTAAATCAATTTAAAATAATACTAAATGACAATTTCAAGAATTTATTAGAAAGCAAAATCGATAAAATTATTTCTATAAAAGAAATTGCAAATCAATTAAATGTACATCCTAATTATTTAAGTAATGTAATAAAAGATGAAACGGGTAAATCGGCTTCTGACTGGATTCGAGACAGAACTTTTTCAGAAACACAATCATTATTAAAAAATAGTGACAAAACCATTTCCGAAATTGCTTATACTTTTGGCTTTACAGATAGTACTCATTTTTCGAAATTTTTTAAGAAAACAACCAATATTTCTCCTTCTGAGTTTAGAAAGCAGCAATTTCTTTGATTTATACCTAACCAAGTTAGAAACATACCTATTCGAAAAAATATTGCTGACATATCTTTGCTTCATCAAAAAATAACAATTAAAAAATTATAAAAATGAGCAAGAAAATTTTAATTACAGGTGCAAGTGGCGGTTTTGGAATGTTAACTGTCAAAAAACTTATAGAAAACGGTCACCAAGTTGCTGCGGCAATGCGAGATGTTAATGGAAAAAATGCCGAGAATTCGAAAAATCTTCAAAATTTTGGTGCAATTATTATCGAATTGGATGTTACCAATGATGCAAGTGTTACCAATGGCGTAAACGAAGCCATAACAAAACTAGGCGGATTAGATGTTTTATTTAACAATGCTGGCATAGGTTCGGCAGGAATGTTGGAACATTTTACAACTGCAGATTTTCAAAAACTTTATGAAGTAAATGTTTTTGGAGTGCAAAGAATGAACCGTGCCGTTGCTCCATTTTTTAGAAGACAACAAAGCGGACTAATTGTTTACACCTCAAGTTTATTAGGACGAATAGCTTTACCATTTTATGGATTGTATCAATCGTCTAAATGGGCTTTGGAAGCATTGGCAGAAAATTACCGCGCAGAACTTTCAGGTTTTGGAATCGAAAATTGTATTGTTGAACCAGGTGGATATCCAACCGCTTTTGCTGAAAATTTATTGAAACCATCAGATACAAGTCAAAACGAATCATATGGAGATTTTATGAATGCACCGCAAAAAATGGGTGAAAGTTTCCATCAAGTTTTATTAAACAATCCACAACAAAATCCGCAATGTGTGGCCGATGCTTTTGCCAATTTAATTGATTTGCCCTACGGCGAAAAACCTTTTAGAACTACAGTTGATTTTATTGGAATGGGGGACTTTGTTGAAAAATATAACGACCATTTAAGTCAAGTCACACAAGGTTTATATACCAATTTTGGAATTGTCGGTATGTTGAGTGTTAAAAAATAAAAAACATTTTATTGTACTTTGATATTGAAATCCCAATCTAAAAAACTTTTAAATTGGGATTTTTACTTTTTAAAAATCATTTTCTACTTACTCAAATACATTTTCCTTCTACTATACAACTCATAAAATTGATCATCTTTCAAATCATCAATAAACAAAATACTTTCGCCTGTAGATTTCATTTCTGGTCCAAGTGCTTTATTCACATTTTGAAATTTACTAAATGAGAAAACAGGTTGCTTGATGGCAAATCCTTTCAATTGCGGGTTGAAAGTAAAATCACTTACTTTATTGAGACCGAGCATCACTTTTGTGGCATAGTTCACATAGGGTTCGCCGTATGCTTTTGCAATAAAAGGAACCGTTCTCGAGGCTCGTGGATTGGCCTCGATGATATAAACCGTGTCGTCTTTTATGGCAAATTGAATGTTTATTAGACCAACAGTTCGTAATGCCAAGGCAATTTGTTTGGTATGGTCTTTAATTTGCTGCATGACAAATTCGCCTAAATTAAACGGTGGCAAAGTCGCATTAGAGTCTCCAGAATGAATTCCGCAGGGTTCAATATGTTCCATAATTCCAATGATATAGACATTTTCGCCATCGCAAATGGCATCAGCTTCGGCTTCTATGGCGCCATCCAAATAATGATCTAACAATAGTTTATTTCCTGGTATATTTTTTAGTAAATCAATAACATGTTCCTCGAGTTCTTGTTTGTTGATGACGATTTTCATGCCTTGACCACCTAAAACATAAGATGGTCGAACCAATAAAGGAAAATCTAAAACATCGGCTAAAGTACTTGCTTGATCTGCATTTTCTGCAATTCCGAATTGTGGAAATGGAATCTTCAATTCGGTTAATAATTCTGAGAATCTTCCTCTATCTTCTGCTAAATCTAGTGCATCAAATGAAGTTCCAAGAATTTTTATTCCGTATTTTGATAATTTTTCTGCCAATTTCAAAGCGGTTTGTCCACCCAATTGCACGATGACACCTTCGGGTTTTTCATGACGGATAATATCATAAATATGTTCCCAAAAAACAGGTTCGAAATACAATTTATCTGCCGTATCAAAATCAGTCGAAACCGTTTCTGGATTGCAATTGATCATGATGGTTTCGTAGCCACATTCTTTAGCTGCCAAAACGCCATGAACGCAAGAATAATCAAATTCTATTCCTTGCCCAATTCTGTTTGGACCAGAACCTAATACTACAACTTTCTTTTTATTAGAAACTATACTTTCGTTATCAACATATTTTTCACCGTTTGCTTTCTCAATTTCTGCTTCAAAAGTGGAGTAATAATATGGTGTCAATGCTTTGAATTCGGAGGCGCAAGTATCGACCAATTTATAAACTCGATTGATATTCATATCTTCTCGAAGTTTATAAACCTGACTTTCCAAACAACCCAACATATGAGCAATTTGACGATCGCCATAACCTTTTTGCTTTGCTTCAAGAACTAAATCTTTCGGC
>JAYWEG010000143.1:0-4542 GCA_043779445.1 Bacteroidota bacterium | reverse complement strand
CCAACCCAAAACACAAAATGTCCTATAAGCCAAAATGGAATTAATTTTCCTATTATAAATTCGTGCTTTTTTAATGGTGTTACATTTAATTGCTCAATTGTGCCAAGTTCTTTTTCTTTAACTATGTTCAAAGCACACATTAAAATAGCAATCATTGTCAATAATTCTGCTACTATTCCAGGAGCCATAATTGTTTTGTAATTTAGGGTTGGGTTGTACCAATAATTGACAACTGGTTGGATTTTTGGGTAACTATCGGTCGCTTTTATTTTCAATTCTGTCATTAACGAATTGATGTAATCGTTGGTAATATTAGATGCATAATTATTAGTAATTGCTGCTTTGGTATTGTTTAAAGCGTTGATTTGAAACTGAATACTTGAATTATTAGTTGTAATGAGTTCCTTTTCAAAATTTTCTGGAATGACTACAATTAAATCGGCTTTATCGGTAAGTAACAAATCATCGGCTTCTTTTTGGCTGTTTACAAAACTTTGTAATTCAAAAAACCCCGAACCTAAATACTTTTGTTCCAATTTAGTCGATTGTGATGTTTTATCCATATCCCAAAAGGCTATTTTTAGATTATTTATGTCATAACTCGCCGCATACGAAAGCAATACTACCTGAAAAATAGGCATTACAGTCATCAATGGTAGCAGTTGTTTGTCTCTAAAAATCTGAAGGAATTCTTTTTTTACTAAAATTAATATCTTTCTCATAATTATTGGTATTTCTTTTTGATTTTGATAATGCTTATTCCAAGAAAAACAACAATCATTGCAAGCGAAATGAGTGTTTGTTTCCAAACTATTTCCAATCCGCTTCCCTTAATCATTATCAATTTAATAGCATTTATAAAATGGGTTGTTGGAATAATTTGTGACATATATTGTAGTGCAATTGGCAAACTTTCTAATGGAAATATAAAACCAGAAAGTAACATTGAAGGCATCATTAGTGAAACTAAACTTGTAAACATTGCGGCTTGTTGTGTATCAACATTTGTAGAAATTAAAATTCCAACCGAAAGACAAGTAGTTATGTAAAGCACACATTCTAAAGCCAGTAAAATGACAGATCCATTCATAGGCAAATGAAAAATGTATATTCCCATCAAGATGATAATAAAGCAATTTAAAATAGTTAATAACAAATAAGGCACTACTTTTCCGATGATAATTGTAAATGGATTTAGTGGCGAAATAGATAACAATTCCATTGTACCTGTTTCTTTTTCACGAGTTAATGTGATTGAGGTAAGTAATGCAGAAATTATTAAAATTACTAAACCAATAACGCCAGGAATAAATACATATACAGATAATAATCGTTGATTAAAAATCATTCGATTGCTAATATTCAAACCAATTGGACTTGTGTTTTCTCCAAATGTTTGCACATTATAATCGTTGATAATTGCCGAAGCATATCCTGTGATTGATGTGGCAGTATTTATTTCGGTGGCGTCGGCAATGAGTTGAACATTGGCTTTTTTATTGTGGAATAATTCGTTAGAAAAATTGGGTGGAAAAGTCAAAATCATCTTTATTTTTCCTTCTTTGAAAGCATTTTCAATATCTTTTTCGGATTTTAAATTGGCAACCAAAACAAAATATCCAGAAGATAATAATTTGTTGGTTAATTTTATCGAATTACTATCTTTTGATTGGTCTAAAATGGCAATAGGTACATTTTTTAAATCGTTGTTTAGTGCATAACCAAAGATAATAACTAACATTATGGGCAATCCAAACAGAATTAACAAGGTTCTTTTATCACGAAGAATATGATAAAATTCTTTTCTGACAAAACCATTAAACTTTTTCATAATAAATTATTTTGTTGATGTTCCTCTAGCTAAAATCTGAAAAACTTCGTCCATAGATGTAACTTTGTATTCTTGTTTTAGTTCACTTGGTGTTCCCAAAGCATTGATTTTTCCATCTACCATAATCGAAACACGGTCGCAATATTCGGCTTCATCCATATAATGTGTGGTTACAAAAATGGTTACACCGTTGGCTGATGCTTCATAAATTAAATCCCAGAACTTACGCCTTGTGATTGGGTCAACGCCACCAGTAGGTTCATCAAGAAAAATAACTTTTGGATTATGAATAAGTGCTAATGAAAATGATAATTTTTGTTTCCAACCCATAGGAATTGATTTAACCAATTTTTTTGAAACTGCAACCAAATCATATTTTTGTAAAATTTCTAATGATTTTATTTTTAAATCTTGTCGAGATAAACCATAAATACCACCATAAAAATTAAGATTTTCTTGAATAGTCAAATCATCGTATAATGAAAATTTTTGACTCATATAACCAATACTATTTTTAACTTTTTCGGTTTCGGTGGCAATATCAAAACCCGCTACTGTAGCTTTGCCCGAAGTTGGTTTAAGCAAACCACAAAGCATTCGCATTGCAGTTGTTTTACCTGCGCCGTTTGCACCTAAAAAGCCAAATATTTCACCTTTTCCCACTTGAAAACTAATTTCGTTTGTGGCAGTAAAATCTCCAAATTTCTTGGTTAGTTTATCGACATTTACAACTGTTTCCATTAGTTAGTTTTTTGCATTAAATAAATAAAAGTATCTTCAACAGTTGGGCTGGTTTTACTCACTTCAACTTCTAAAATGTTGTTTTCTGATAAATAGTTTTCGATACTTTTTTCATTTATCAAATTATCAGTAGAAGCCCAATGAATGTATTCGCCAAAAGCATAACAATAGTTGGATTTTTCCCATTTTCGTAAAGTATTTATCAAAATGAATTTGTTAGTTGCTTTGACTTTATATAAATCGAGCGGAAATGATTCGGCAATATTTTTTGGTTTATCAATGCTCATTATTTCGCCATTTTGAATCAATGCAATGCGCTCACACAAACTCGCTTCGTCCATATATGGCGTGGCGACAAAAATTGTAATGCCTTGATTTTTAATTGTATTGAGCATTTGCCAAAACTCTTTTCGGGAAACTGCATCAACTCCGGTGGTTGGTTCGTCAAGAATTAAAATTTGTGGTTTGTGAATCAAGGCACAACACAAAGCCAGTTTTTGTTTCATTCCGCCCGATAAATCGCCTGCTTTTCTATCTTTGAAAGGTTCTATTTGCGTGTAAATATCTTTGATTAAATCGTAATTTTCTTCGAGAGTTGTTCCAAATGCAGTTGCAAAAAAAGTAAGGTTTTCTTTGATACTTAAATCTTGATACAACGAAAATTTCCCTGGCATATATCCAATAATTTCACGCACTTCTGTTATGTTTTTAGTTACATCAAAATCGTTCAGAATGGCTTTTCCGATATCGGGTTTCAATAAAGTAACAAGAATTTTAAACAAAGTTGTTTTACCTGCTCCGTCTGGCCCAATTAGACCAAAAAGTTCGCCTTTTTTTATTTCTAAATTGATGTTTTTTAAAGCACTAACCTCTCCAAAACTTTTAGAAATGTTTTCGATTTTAATAGTTGAATTTTCCAAATTATGTGAATTTAAAAATTTAATTATTTCTTATTTAGAACCACTTCGGCTGGCATTCCCATTTTTAAACTTCCATCGTTTAATACTTCAATTTTTACAGCATAAACAAAATTTACACGGTCTTTTTTGGTTTGAATAATCTTTGGCGTAAATTCTGATTTTGAACTTATCCAAGTGATTACGCCTTTGTATTCTTTATAACTATCGTCTTTGGCATCAATTCTAACAATAACTTTTTGGTTTATTTTAATGTCGCCCAACTGTTCTCCGGAAAAATATGCACGCAAAATCATTTTCGATAAATTGGCGATTTTGTATAAAGGTTTTCCATAATTTACGATTTCATTTGGCTCCACATATTTGGCAGTTACTGTGCCTTTAAACGGATTTACAATCTTGGCTTGGTCAATTTGAATGTTAATTTGTTTGATTTGTTCATCAATGCTTAATGCTTCGTTTCCAATACTATTCGATTGAATGTTGAGGTTTGCACTCGAAGCATTCAATTGACTTTGTTGCACATTAATTTGATTTTTGATATTATCCATTTGAGCCTCAATATCGTCTAATTGTTTTGGAGTTGCTGCACCATCTTTTAGCAAATTTGAGGTTCTTTTTCTTTCTTTTTCAAAAGTTTTTAGTTGTGATTGTGAGGTTGCAATTTGATTTCTAAAAACTGATACTTGACTATTTATGTTTGGTTTTTTGCTAATTGCTGTTTTTCTATTAGATAAAAGCATCATTTTTTGTTGGTGTAACAAGGTTGTATCTATACTTGCAATCATACTATTTGCTTCGATTTCTTGACCTTCTTCAATTGTAATTGTATTTAATTTTCCGTTGGTTTCCGATGAAACTACGGTTTCTATTGTTTCAAAATTACCGTAAGCATCGGCTTCATTTTTGTCTTTACAACCCAAAATAGTTGTTGCAATAAGTAGTGTGAGTGTTATTTTTTTCATTGGATTAAATTTTAGTTTCCTGTTAAAAGTTTGATGTCGTATTGGTTATTTATTTTTTGAATTTGATGAATTACAAGCGATTGTAATG
>JAYWEG010000142.1:0-11388 GCA_043779445.1 Bacteroidota bacterium | reverse complement strand
GAAAAAAATTACAACGTTTTCGTAAACCAATCAAAATAATCACTAAATTTGCATATTAAACTAACAAGTGTTAGTTAAAATTTAGTTATCAAAAATGTCCAAATTTCATTCCATAAGAATCCAAGATATTTACAAAGAAACCAAAGATTGTTCGGTCGTTACTTTCGAAATTCCCGATGATTTGAAAAATAATTTTGAATATAAACAAGGACAATACCTAACCTTAAAAGCTATAATCGATAACCAAGATGTGCGTCGATCCTATTCATTATGTTCCTCGCCAACCGAAAATAAATGGCAAGTAGCAGTAAAAAAAATTAACGGTGGATTATTTTCTACTTTTATAAATGATAATCTCAAAACTGGTGATTTAATAGATGTTATGCCGCCAAACGGAAAGTTTTTTACCGAAACCAATCCAACAAAACCAAAAAATTATATCGTTTTCGCGGCAGGAAGCGGGATTACGCCAATACTTTCAATCATAAAAACCCATTTAGCAACCGAACCAAGTGCTACTATCAAATTATTTTATCTCAACCGAACCGTAAAATCAATTATCTTCAAAGAAGAAATCGAATTACTTAAAAATAAATATTTCGGTCGATTCGAAATTTTCCATTTCCTAACCAAAGAATTCCGAAATATCGAATTATTAAACGGTCGATTCACATCAGATAAATTAAAAGTTCTAACCAAATCAATCATTGACATTCCAAATACGGACGAATGTTTTATTTGTGGTCCCGAGGAAATGATTTTCTTAATAAAAGACGAATTAATTGAATCTGGTTTAGACAAAGATAAAATTCATTTCGAATTATTTGGAACTGGAATAAAAAATGATAATACATCAAAAAAAATAATAGAAAACAAAATTCAAGGCACAGAAATCACAATTATCGATGGCGGAAAAGAATTTCATTTCACAATGGATGACGAATTCGAAAACATTCTCGACGGAGCAATGGCAGCCGGAGCCGATTTGCCATTTGCCTGTAAAGGGGGAGTTTGTTGCACTTGCCGATGCAAAATTATATCAGGAACAGTCGAAATGAAAGTCAATTACGCACTCGACGAAGCCGAAGTTGCCAAAGGATTGATATTAAGTTGTCAAGCCGTTCCAACATCTAAAAATGTTGTAGTAGAGTTTGGAGTTTAGAAATGTATTCAATGGTCATTAGCAGTTTTCAGTTTAAAAACTTTAAACATCTAAATCCTATATATAAAAAAACCTTAATGAATCTTAATTCCTTAATGGTTCAAAATAATAACTAATTTGTAGAAATTATGTCAGAACATGAAATTAAAAATCTAGAAAAATTATTCGACGAACGAATTGCAAGAGACGAAAAAATCGAACCCAAAGATTGGATGCCCGAAAAATACCGTCAAACACACATTCGTCAAATATCGCAACATGCACACTCCGAAATTGTTGGAATGTTACCCGAAGGAAATTGGATCACTCGTGCTCCATCATTGCGCCGTAAAGTTTCACTTTTAGCTAAAGTACAAGACGAAGCAGGGCACGGTTTATACTTATATTCCGCTTGCGAAACACTCGGAATTTCTCGCGAAGAATTATATGATCAATTGCATTCTGGAAAAGCCAAATATTCAAGTATTTTTAATTATCCAACCGTAACTTGGGCTGATATGGGAGCAATTGGTTGGTTAGTCGATGGTGCAGCAATTATCAATCAAGTGCCGTTAACAGCAACTTCATTTGGACCTTATGCACGTGCAATGGTGCGTGTTTGCAAGGAAGAAAGTTTTCATCAACGTCAAGGGTTTGATATTATGATGACTTTAGCAAAAGGTTCCGAAGAGCAAAAAGCAATGGCTCAAGATGCGCTCAACCGTTGGTGGTGGCCATCATTAATGATGCTTGGACCGACTGATGCAGAATCGGTACACACCGAACAATCCATGAAATGGAAATTGAAACGAAAAACCAATGACGAATTGCGTCAACAATTTGTAGATCAAACCGTTCCACAAGCCGAAATGATTGGATTAACAATTCCTGATCCAAACTTAAAATGGAACGAGGAAACCAAACGTTACGATTTTGGAGAAATGAATTGGGACGAATTCTGGCAAGTGGTCAAAGGTCACGGACCGTGTAATAAAATCCGCCTTGATGCCCGTAAAAATGCGTGGAACAACGGAAAATGGGTTAGAGATGCCGCAATGGCTTATGCCGAGAAACATTCTAAGGAACCACTAAAACAAGCAGTATAAATTAGTTTGAGGTAAAGTTTTAGGTAATAACCCTAAACTTCTATACTTTTAAACTTCTAAACTTTTTTTAAAATGAAAAACTGGCCTCTATATGAAGTATTTGTAAGATCAAAAAACGGATTAGAACATCGTCATTGCGGAAGCTTACACGCTAGCGATGCCACAATGGCACTCGAAAACGCACGTGATGTTTATACCAGACGAATGGAAGGTGTGAGTATTTGGGTGTTGCCATCAACACAAATCACAGCATCTAATCCTGAACATTCCGCCGAATTATTCGAACCAGCGAATGACAAAGTGTACCGTCATCCAACTTTTTATGAGTTGCCTGATGAATTAAAGCATATGTAGTTTTTTCGTAGTGTCAATTTGTGTTAATTTGTGTAATTTGTGGTCAAACGAAATTAAAATGAGTAAAAATTTAATTCAATATATCCTCGGAATAGCCGATAACGCCTTAATCCTCGGACAACGGTTGGGTGAACTTTGTGGTCACGGTCCAATTCTAGAAACAGATATTGCAATGACAAATATTGCACTCGATTTGCTAGGGCAAACCCGTAGTTATTATCAGTATGCCGCACAGTTATCAAATGATGATAATGTTACAGAGGATACTATCGCTTTTTTAAGAAACGAACGAGAATACCGCAACGTGTTATTAGTTGAGCAACCCAATACTGATTTTGCCTATTCTATAACAAGACAATTTTTGTTTGATGTTTATCATTTATTATTGCTAAACGAATTGCAAAATTCTAAGGACGAAACCTTACAAGCAATTTCTAAAAAAAGCATCAAAGAAGTAACTTATCATGTTCGTTTTTCGTCTGATTGGATTATCCGTTTAGGTGATGGAACTCAAGAAAGTAACGAGAAAATGCAAAATGCTATTAACGATTTATGGACTTTTACAGACGAATTATTCCATCAAACCGAAGCTGATATTGCAATGGTAAACAAAAATATTGGAGTTGATGTAACTTTATTAAAAGAACCATTTTACAAAAAAGTAAACGAAATTCTTGAAGAAGCAACATTAAAAACACCAGATTCAAAATATTTTCAAAAAGGTGGAAAACTCGGAATTCATAGCGAGCACATGGGTTATTTACTAGCCGATATGCAATATATGCAACGAAGTTTCCCTAATATGAATTGGTAAATAAAAAAAATATACCTTTCTCCCTCTCCCTTGGAGAGGGTTGGGGGTGAGGAAAAAATGACAAGAACTTTACAAATAGAAAATATTTTAAAATCAGTTTCTGATCCTGAAATTCCAGTTTTATCAATTATGGAAATGGGTGTCGTACGTTCGTATGAAGTTATTAATAATATTGTCGAAGTCACCATAACACCAACTTATAGCGGTTGCCCAGCAATGGATGTTATTGGCGAAGATATCAAAAAAGCATTTGCAAAAGAAGGTTTCGAAGCCAAAATAAAATTAGTTTTAGCACCAGCCTGGACAACCGATTGGATTACTCCAACAGGACGATTGGCACTCGAAAAATACGGAATAGCATCGCCACTCGAGCCAGAAGCCGACAAAGAGGCACTTTTAGGAAACAAGAAATTAGTCAAATGCCCTCAATGTAAATCATTGAATACTAAATTAGTGAGTCAATTTGGATCTACTGCTTGCAAAGCATTTTTTCAATGTGAAGATTGTCTAGAACCTTTCGATTATTTCAAATGTTTAAAATAAAAATTTCGAGTTCCGAATCTAAACCTTCTAAACTCATAAACTTATAAACAAATTAAATGAGTTCAATACTTTTAAAAATCGAAAATCAAATTGCATTTATAACCTTAAATCGACCAGATGTTTTCAATAGTTTCAATCGTGAAATGGCTCTGCTAATGCAAGACACACTAGATATTTGTGGCAACGAAAATAACATTCGAGCTATCGTAATCACTGGAAACGGAAAAGCATTTTGTGCAGGTCAAGACATTGGCGAGATCACAAATCCAGAGATAAATCCGGGTTTTAGAAAAATTTTAGACGATCATTACAATCCAATTATCAAAAAAATCCGTAGCATTGAAAAACCAATAATCGGTGCTATAAATGGAGTAGCCGCAGGAGCAGGAGCCAATATTGCTTTAGCTTGCGACATAGTTGTTGCTTCTGAAAATGCAAGTTTTATTCAAGCATTTAGCAAAATTGGATTAATTCCTGACAGTGCAGGAACTTTCTTTTTGCCAAGATTAATTGGATTTCAAAGAGCAACAGCATTAATGATGTTAGGAGATAAAGTTTCTGCTGAAGAAGCATTAAATATGGGTATGATTTATAAAATATATCCAACTTCATTTTTTCTAGAAGAAGTAACAACATTAGCATCAACTTTAGCCAATATGCCAACAAAAGCATTAGGTTTAACCAAAAAATTAATGAACCAGTCGCTAAGCAATAATCTTGAAAAACAGTTGCAATTAGAGTCAGATTTGCAAATCGAAGCCAGTTCAACAAACGATTACAAGGAAGGCGTAACATCATTTGTTGAAAAACGTAAACCAATATTTAAAGGAAATTAAAAAATTAAGGGATTAAAATTTTAGATTAAGGATTTCAACAATTCCCAAATCGTAATTCGTAAATCCCAAATCAAAAACATGAAACTAGATATTTACCAAATCGATGCATTCACAGAAACCATTTTCGAAGGAAATCCCGCTTGTGTAGTGCCTTTAGAAAATTGGCTTTCAGATGATGTTTTATTGAAAATAACACAGGAAAATGCAGTCGCTGAAACCGCTTTTTATGTTATTAATGGCGATAAAATTCATTTGCGTTGGTTCACGCCAGAAATCGAAATGGATTTGTGTGGACACGCAACATTAGCAACGGCTCACGTTTTGATTTCGATATTAAATTATCCAAAAAATGAAATTATTTTTGAAACTTTGAGTGGCGATTTGATAGTAACTTTTGCAGATGATTTATATACTTTAGATTTTCCGTCACGAAAACCAATTACATCTAAATTGCCAGAATTTATTTCAAAATCATTGAATATTCAACCATTCGAAACTTTAAAATCTAGAGATTATGTTTTGGTTTTCAAAAGTGAATCTGATATAAAAAATATAAAAATCGACCGACAAGCATTCGATAAAATGAATATGGAAACTGGTGGAGTAATCATCACTTCAAAAGGTGAAAATTCTGATTTTGTATCCAGATTTTTCACTCCACAAGCCAGCATCCTCGAAGATCCAGTAACTGGTTCGGCACATTGTTCATTAATTCCATATTGGAGCGAAAAATTAAATAAAAACAAACTTTCCGCAATTCAATTATCTGATAGAAAAGGATTTTTGTCTTGCGAACAAAAAGGTGACAGAGTTTTGATTTCTGGAAAAGCAAAAACCTATTTAATTGGATCGATTTACTTAGATTAATTTAAAAATGAATATAGCAATTATAGGTTCAGGAACAATGGGAAGTGGCATCGCACAAGTTGCGGCAACTTCGGGTTGTGCTGTAAAACTTTTTGATACATGTGATGATGTTTTAGCCAAAAGTAAAACAAATCTCGAAAAAACACTTTCTAAATTAGTCGAAAAAGGAAAAATTGATATAATCGAAAAAACTAGAATTTCAAATAACATCACTTATGTAAATAATTTATCGGAGTTATCAAATTCTGATTTAGTGATCGAAGCCATTATCGAAAACCTCGAAATAAAACAAAAATTATTCTTCGATTTAGAAAAAATAGTTTCAGAGAATACGATTTTAGCTTCTAATACATCATCATTATCCATAACATCAATTGCAAGTTCGTGCCAAAAATCAGATCGAGTGGTTGGAATTCATTTCTTTAATCCTGCACCTTTAATGCAATTGGTTGAGGTTATTCCCGCCATACAAACCAGCCACGAAGTTTTACAAAAAACTACTCAAGTTATTTCCGATTGGAAAAAAGTGGTCGCAGTTGCCAAAGACACGCCAGGATTTATTGTAAACCGAGTGGCAAGACCATTTTATAGCGAAGCATTACGCATTTACGAAGAAGGATTTGCTAGTTTTGAAACCATTGATTATGCAATGAAAACCGTAGGAAATTTCAAAATGGGACCATTCGAATTAATGGATTTTATAGGAAACGATGTCAATTATACGGTAACCGAAACCGTTTTCACATCTTTTTATTTCGACCCAAGATACAAACCATCATTTACCCAAAAGCGATTAGTCGAAGCAGGTTTTTATGGTAGAAAATCAGGACGAGGTTTTTATGATTACAACGTCATTGCAAGGAACGAAGCAATCTCAAATTCAGATATTCTACAAATTATCTTCGATAGAATTCTCGTAATGTTAATCAACGAAGCCGCTGAAGCTTTATTTTTAAACATCGCCTCCGCAAATGATATTGACAATGCAATGACAAAAGGCGTCAATTATCCAAAAGGATTATTATCTTGGGCAAACGAAAAAGGCATCGATTGGTGCGTTGAAAAACTTGATAATTTATACAACGAATACCACGAAGATCGATACAGATGTAGTCCGATTTTAAGGAAATTAAAACGAGAAAACAAAATTTTCGAATTAAAATAACAATTTATGACTCGGCTCCCTCTCCGAAAGATAGGGTTAGAGAGAGGAAAAATTTATGAACGGAGAAAAAATTCCATACAAAATGTTAAACCAAGACAATTACAGTCAATGGCTTGGTATAGAAATTATCGAATGCGAACTCGGTCAATGCAAAGTCGCTATGACAGTTCGTAAGGAAATGCTCAACTCAATGAACAAAGCCCACGGCGGAATTACATACAGTTTAGCCGACACCGCTTTCGGATTCGCAGCGAACACACACGGAAAATTCGCGGTTTCCATCGAAACATCAATCAATCATATCGAGGCCATTAACGAAGGCGATTATTTAGTAGCAGAAAGTGTCATAGAAAAAGTAAATAACAAACTGGGATTTAATATTATAGAAGTAAAACGTGGCGAAGAATTAGTTGCACTTTTTAAAGGTGTCGTGTATAGAACAAATAAAGAATGGGAAGAATAAAAGATTTAAGAATGAGGATTAACGATTTTTGATTTTTGATCGAACTTCGATAAATTTAATTTTATTTTATAAATCAGAGAAAATATATTTAACGATTTTGTTGTAAATCTGTAAACAGAAATCGTTAATCAAAAATCAAAAATCGAATGGAAGCATACATCATTTCAGGAGTTCGAACTCCAATCGGAAGTTATCAAGGAGCATTAGCATCAGTTCGTGCCGACGATTTGGGTGCATTAGTAATTAAAACTGTTGTCGAAAACAATCCAAATATCCCAAAAGATGCCTATGACGACGTGATTATGGGTTGCGCCAATCAAGCAGGCGAAGACAATCGCAATGTGGCTCGAATGTCATTATTATTAGCAGGATTACCCGAAACCGTTCCTGGAGAAACCGTAAATAGATTGTGCAGTTCAGGATTATCAGCCATAATTCACGCCAATCGAGCCATAAAAGCAGGCGACGGACACGTTTTTATCGCTGGCGGAATTGAAAATATGACTCGTGGTCCATTAGTCGTTTCTAAACCATCATCGGCGTATGGAACCGATAGCAAAATGTTCGATACCAGTTTCGGATGGCGTTTCATCAATCCAAAACTTCACGAAATGTATGGCACCGATGCAATGGGAGAAACTGCCGAAAATTTAGTAGAAAAATATAAAATATCACGTGAGCATCAAGATACATTTGCATTCAATAGCCAAATGAAAGCAACTGCTGCTCAAAATAGTGGTCGATTAGCCAAAGAAATTGTTACAGTAGAAATTCCACAACGAAAAGGCGATGCTATTCAATTTTCAAAAGATGAATTCATAAAACCAGCAACATCAATTGAAGGTTTATCCAAATTACGTCCAGCATTCAAAAAAGATGGAAGCGTAACTGCTGGAAATTCATCTGGTTTAAACGATGGAGCGTGTGCAGTCATCGTAGCATCTGCGAAAGCGGTCGAAAAATACAATCTCAAACCATTGGCACGAATTGTAAGTTCAGCAGTTGTTGGCGTTGCACCAAACATTATGGGAATTGGCCCAGTGGAAGCCACAAAAAAAGTATTAGCCAAAGCCAATTTAACATTAGATCAAATTGATATTATAGAATTGAATGAAGCATTTGCTTCGCAAAGTATCGCTTGTATTCGGCAACTAGGATTGAATGACGACGACCCAAGAGTAAACCCAAATGGTGGCTCCATAGCAATCGGTCATCCATTAGGAGTTACAGGAGCAAGAATTACGTATTCAGCAGCATTAGAATTGCAAATTCAACAAAAACAATATGCATTAATCACAATGTGCATAGGAGTTGGACAAGGTTACGCAGCAATTATTGAACGGGTTTAAATCCTAACAGGTTTTCAAAACCTGTGAGGTATAAATTATAAAATTTGTGAAAATTTGTGTAATTTGTGGTAAAAAAATCTTTTTAATCTGTGAAATCTGTGGCGAAAACTTAATTAAACTTAATACCTTAATGGTTTAAAAATAAATAAAATGTTCAAATTATGAGCAAAATACAAAATTACATAAACGGTCATTGGACTTCAGGTCAAGGCGAAGGCATTCCATTATTCGACTCAGTAACTGGCGAAATAATTGCAAACGCATCAACTGAAGGATTAAATTTCGGAGAAATTCTGCATTACGGACGAACAAAAGGAGGCGAGAAACTCCGCAAAATGACTTTTCAAGAACGCGGCAATATGATCAAAAGTTTGGCGATGTATTTAACCAAACGCAAAGATGCTTTCTACGAATTAAGTTACCGATCTGGAGCAACCAAAATCGATTCTTGGATTGACATCGAAGGCGGTTTCGGAAATTTATTTGCCAATGCAAGTTTACGAAAATTATTCCCAAACCAATCCTATCATGTCGAAGGCGACCCAATCGATTTATCGAAAGGCGGGCGTTTTATGGCACATCATATTTTAGTTCCAAAAATTGGCGTTGCCGTTCACATCAACGCATTCAATTTTCCAATTTGGGGAATGTTAGAAAAATGCGCTTGTAACTGGATGGCAGGAATGCCTGCAGTTGTAAAACCCGCAACATCAACTTCTTATCTAACCGAAGCTGTTGTTCGCGAAATCATAAAATCTAATATTTTACCCGAAGGTGCATTACAACTCATTTGTGGTTCAGCAAATACATTGTTAGACACTGTCGAAAGTCAAGATGTTGTGACGTTTACAGGCTCTGCAACAACAGGTCGAATGTTAAAATCACACCCTAGAATTATTCAAGAATCGGTACCTTTCAATATGGAAGCCGATTCGTTAAATTCATCAATACTTGGTCAAGATGCAGTTGTCGGAACGCCCGAATTCGATTTATTTATCAACCAAGTGCGAAGCGAAATGACCGTAAAATGTGGTCAAAAATGTACCGCAATCCGCCGAATAATCGTTCCAGAAAATTTGATGGATGATATTCAATTCGCACTAGGAAAAGCATTAGACAAAGTCATAATTGGCGATCCAAGATTGAAAGAAGTCCGAATGGGTTCTTTAGTTTCGATGTCGCAAGTGCAAGAAGTTAAAGATCGAGCCAACGAAATTGCCAAAACTGCCAAGATTGTTTACGGCGATTTCGATAAATTAAATCTCATTGGAGCTGATGCCAATAAAGGCGCATTTATTGCTCCGATGTTGCTTCGAGAGGAAAATCCGTTTACCAATTTAACCGCTCACGAAACCGAAGCATTTGGTCCTGTGGCGACGATTATGCCCTACAAAAATCTAGACGAAGCCATCGAATTGGCTAGAATGGGAAAAGGCTCGTTAGTATCATCAATAGTTACCAATTCAGACGAAATTGCTAAAGAATATGTCGTCAATGCAGCCACGCATCACGGACGGATTTTGGTGCTCAATCGTGAAAATGCCAAGCAAAGTACAGGTCACGGGTCGCCATTGCCGCAGTTGGTTCACGGCGGTCCAGGTCGCGCTGGTGGTGGCGAAGAAATGGGCGGAATTCGTGGCATCAAGCATTATATGCAACGTTGCGCCATTCAAGGTTCGCCAACGACATTGACCGAAATCACGGGCATTTATCAGCCCAATTCCGCATACAAAGAAATCACGCAACACCCATTCCAATACCATTGGGAAGACATCCAACCCGGAATGTCGTTACGAACGCACAATCGTACTGTAACCGATACTGACATCATTAATTTTGCCAACATCACTTGGGATCATTTCTACGCACATACTGATATTACTTCGATCGACGGAAGTATTTTCAAAAAACGAACGGCTCATGGCTATTTCATTTTGGCAGCAGCAGCCGGTTTGTTCGTCTATCCAAATAAAGGTCCTGTTGCCGCCAATTATGGTTTGGAAGAATGTCGTTTCTTGCGTCCAATTTACCATAACGATACGGTTTATGTGCGTTTAACTTGCAAACAAAAAATAGATCGGGATGTTGCTTCTGCCGAGCATCCGAGCGGCATTGTAAAATGGTTTGTTGAGGTTTTTGACACCGAAAATGAATTGGTTGCAGTAGCCACAATTCTAACAATGGTTCAGAAAAAACAAGAAACTTTTATCGAAATTACGGATGAGAAAATCACAGAATCTTTGAATAAATTAACCGAAAATTCCATTCCAAAATGGGGAATTTTAACACCTCAACATTTGTTGGAACATTTGGAATATGGCTATAAAATATTGTCAGGTCAAATTCAAGATTTCGAAATTGCAACGCCAGAAACGATCCTAGAAAAAGTACATCATTCGTTGTATAATTTCGATAAATTTCCATTGGGAACTCAATTTCCAACAATGAAAAAAGACCAGTTAGAAGATTTAATTCATCCTGATTTTGCAACAGCAAAAGCGAAATTTTTCGAGTCAAGAAATCAATATAAAACTTTTTTCAAACAAAATCCCGAAGCCATTTTAAAGAATATGGTTTTCGGCGAACTCAACAAATACGAATCCTATTTATTAGAACGAAAACATTTAAACCATCATTTCGAACAATTTAATATCATTTAAATGTCATCCTGAGCGCAGTCGAAGGATCTGGAGCCAATCCCGCTATTCGTTCCAATCTTTTTATCAATTGCCACGGGTTTAAACCCGTGG
>JAYWEG010000141.1:0-4576 GCA_043779445.1 Bacteroidota bacterium | reverse complement strand
CCGCAAGCAAAATTTACAATTCTAGAGAAACAAACCGAAAAAGAAATTATTTTCTTTAATGAATCTAGAAATAAAATTCTCGAATTGAAAAATGAAATTAAAGATTTACTTTTTAAATCCGAACTTCCAGACATAGAAATTCAAACGAAATCAGAACTTATTTTAACCATTGAACATAAACAAATTGAATTAGATAAAATAACAAAAAGTTATAAAACAAAATATCGTAAAAGTGAAAAAAAACGGAAAAAAAATTTTAGCAATCTAGTACATCGATTGGTCGCATTGCATTTTGTTGAAAAACCTTCCGACGATCATAACTTAGTGGCTCATTTGGATTATGACAAACTAAATAATCATCATTCTAATCTAAAATGGATGACGCGTGCCGAAAATGTTCAGCATCAGCTTGGCAGCCCTTTTGTTGTAAATTCCAAAATCAAGGCAATGAATTCTGGAAGAGTAACACGCTCAAAATTAACAACTAGTCAAGTTTCGATTCTAAAAAAACGAATGAATGAAGGAGCTGTATTGAGTGAATTAGCAAAACGTTATCCTGTAACAGAAACACAATTACTTAGAATAAAACGAGGCGAAAATTGGGCAAAGATTCCGGCGGCTTTATAAATGTAAAAATATATAAATAGATATCAAACCAAATAAATGAAATCATTCACTTTATCTCAAATCAACGAAATCCTGAAAGGTGAAATTGTTGGAAATACAACTCAAAATATTACCTCTCCAGAGCAACTCGATTTGGCATCAAAAACTGAAATTTCATTTATTGGAAACAAAAAATACGAAAAATTTTGGGCTTCATCTAACGCTTGCGTAGCGGTTGTAAACGATAACATTGCCGTTGAACCAGGAGAAAATCGAGCCTTTATAAAAGTCAAAAATGCCGATTTGGCCATGTCACAAGTACTCGAAATGTTTGCGCCTCCTACTCCAATTTTCTATTCTGATATTCACGCAAGTGCTATAATCGATGACTCTGCAACAATTGGAAACGGAACTCGCATTGGTGCTGGTTGTTACATTGGACCAAAAGTAGTTATCGCGGACCATGTTACTATTTATCCAAATGTTACTATTCTCGACGAATGTACAATTGGCAAAAACACTATAATTTGGCCTGGAACCGTCATAAGAGAACGTTGTCATATTGGGAATGATTGCATTTTTCATCCAAATGCAACTATAGGTGCAGATGGTTTTGGTTTTCGTCCTGATCCAGAACGTGGCTTAGTTAAAATTCCTCAAATCGGAAATGTGGTTATTGGAAATAACGTCGAAATTGGATCTAATTCTTGTATTGACCGCGGAAAATTTAGTTCTACAGTTCTGGGTGATGGTTGCAAAATCGATAACTTGGTTCAAATTGGTCACAATTCTAAACTTGGGAAATTCTGCATTATGGCAGGAAACTCTGGATTGGCTGGTTCTGTAACTCTTGGAGATGGTGTTATTATTGGCGGAAGTGCCTCTATAAAAGATCATACAACCATCGGTGCTGGTGCAATAGTTGGTGCTGGTTCTGGTGTAACTGGAGATATCGAAGCTGGAAAAGTGATGCTTGGTTACCCTGCTGTTGAGGCGCGCGATGCCTTGAAACAATGGGCAATTCTAAAACGATTGGTTAAAGAAAGTTCAACTTCTAAATAAATATAATATAATGCTAAAATTTTTAAAAATTATTGCCATTCTAGAAGGAATATCCTCTATTTTATTATTCTTTTTTGCAATGCCAATGAAATATATTTTCAAAAACCCTGCTTTTATTCCATCTATTGGGATGATTCATGGCGTTATGTTTACTATTTTTATGGCGTTAACTGTCATTTATTTTTTTAATAAAAAATGGACATCACAACGGTTTCTACTTTTTCTTTTTATGTCAATAATTCCTTGTGGAACTTTTTATTTAGATAAAAAATATTTAAAAAATGCCTAAAACAGATCAAATATTTGATTGGTGCTATCCTTTATTTAAAAAATGGGGTATTAACCCAACTCTAGCTACTTACTCAAGCTTGTTGGTAAATATTTTTATTTTATCGTTACTATCGTACCTAATATATATCTTTTTTAGATTTCTATTAATTACGGCAATGGCAATTGTAGCAAAAAAAACAAAAACAAAATTCGATGATTTATTAATTTCTAATCAAACCGCAAAGTACATTGCGCATTTGATTCCATTATTGTACATATACAAATCTGTTCCAGTAATTCTTAAAAATTTTGATTATTGGGAAGACGTTTTTGCAAAACTTGTGGGGATATATATCATCGTTTTAGTGTTGTGGATTGTTCGAACTATTTTTAATGCACTTCGAGATTATCTCAAAAGCCTACCCGAATTTAGCGACAAACCCATCGATAGTTACATTCAAGTAATTATGATCATACTTTGGATTTTTGGAATCACAGCTATCATACTCGAACTTTTTAGTATTGATCTAAAAAATTTACTAGGAGCATTTGGAGCCATTTCGGCAGTAATTCTATTGATTTTTAGAGATACCATTCTGGGTTTTGTTGCCAGCATTCAGGTTTCGGTAAACGATATGGTTCGAATTGGAGATTGGATCACGATGGATAAATTTGGTGCCGATGGCGATGTAATTGAAATAAATTTAGCCACAGTAAAGGTTCGAAATTTCGATAACACCACTACCACTATTCCTACCTATAGTCTCATTTCCGACTCATTCAAAAACTGGCGTGGTATGCGAGATTCCGATGGTCGAAGAATCAAAAGACATGTTTTAATTAAATCAAATTCTGTTCGGTTTATACAAAATAATGAATTAGAAGATTTCAAAAAAATTCAACTTATTTCAGAATATATTGATCGAAAAAAGTTAGAAATTGAAAAATACAATCAATTAAATAAAATAGATAAAGAACTTTCTGTAAATGGCAGAAACTTGACAAATCTAGGACTATTTAGAAAATACATTACAAAATATCTCGAAAATCACAAAGGTCTAAACAAGAATATGTTAATGGTTTGCAGACAATTACAACCCACTGCACAAGGTATTCCATTAGAAATATATGTTTTTTCGAAAGATAAAAAATGGGAAAATTTCGAGTACATCATGTCTGATATTTTTGACCACATCATCGCATCGGTTTCTTTTTTTGATTTAGAAATTTTTGAACTTCCATCACAAGGTAAAACAGCATTTTTTGAAAATGATGGAATTTAAATTTATTTACGTATCGACTAAGCGAACCAAGAATTTAATAATAACACACGGATAACATAGATTTTGCAAATTTTGCTTCGCCAATTCTCACTTTCAGGCTCGGGTACCAGATTTTTTATATAAAAATCCGTTTTATCAGTTTTAATCCGTTTCATCCGTGTTCCATTTTCGATATTGTCATTTAAACCCTATTGTTTCAATCGATTATTGATAAATTCAATTTCGGTTTTTCCATGCGCCATTGGTTTCCCGTCTACGCCTAAACTCACCATTGTAATAGAATCTACCGTAATAATTGTTTCGCGAGTCATGATATTTCGAACTTCGGACTTGAGCGTTATAGATGAATTTCCAAATTTCACTACATCAATTCCAATTTCAATAATATCACCTTGTTTTGCCGAACTCCTAAAATTAATTTCGGACATGTGCTTGGTTACAATTCTGGAATTCTCGAGTTGAATTATGGAATACAACGCCACTTCCTCATCAATCCAAGCCAATAATTTTCCGCCAAATAACGTTCCGTTGGGGTTCAAATCTTCGGGTTTAACCCATTTTCTGGTATGAAATCTCATGTGTATGAATTTTAATTTGTGAACACAAAACTACTAATAACTTTCGAGTTATAGAATCATTGTTTTGATACAATTTTGTACTTTTAAATAAAAAAATGGACAATCGAGATACAAACGTTTTTGAGTTGCGTGGAGAAATTCTAGGAATGGTCACCCCACAATCTTCTCCCGAAGAAGCCTTTCAAAACATAACCCTAAGACCAATTCTGAAATTGCAAAACGATTTGTTTATTCAAGTTTTTGTAAACTATGCCACAAAACAAAAAAATGTTTTTTTTGGCCTCACGCCAGATAAAAAAATGAATTATATCGAAAATTCCATACATCGAGACATCAAGTTCAGAAACTTGTTAAAAGGCATGATCATTGGATTTTTTACATCAAATGAATATAAAATTTATGTTTTAAACTCCTCGAATCTAAACAAAAGAATGATGAATTTGTTAATCGAAAGGCTAAAAAGTCAGCTTCAGGTTCTAGAAAATAGTATCTAATTTTTTTGCTTCGCCAGTTTGCACTTTCAGGCTCGAGTCAGGCTTGGTTGGGCGTGCCCCCGCTTTCGTTAAAAAACTTCAGCGGGGTCGCGCTGTCCATTCCCGCTTTTTTTTGTGGCGCCAAAAAGCGGCACAAAAAAAGAGCTCCACTACCATCGCTCACGCGTAAGCCTTCACAAAGTAGTATAGAAACAACACCTTTAATATAAATCAAAATCCCAGTAGCAATCTTGAAGCCCAATTTTTATTGTGACTTTTTTTACAAGCAATTAACCCCCATTTA
>JAYWEG010000140.1:0-4594 GCA_043779445.1 Bacteroidota bacterium | reverse complement strand
AAAATAATTCAAACTAAATTAGGATTTTTAGTTGCAGTTTTTGCATTACGATTTATATTAATACTACCAAAAAATAGTTCTAAAAATCTATCTAAACTTATCAACAAAAGTTGTTAATTTAAGGTTAACTGAATATCAACGAATTGCAATTTGTTATCAACAAATTTTATAAAATATTGATTTTAAGGTAATTAAAAAACAATCGTTAACTAAACAATTGTTAATGAATAATTTAGATATTTTAATTTAAAAAGATTTTCTCTCTCTAAAAATTTTACAATTTTCTTGGTAAACTATTGGATCAAATGTGCCTTTATTTCGTTTCAAATGTTCCAACAAAACGAATGATTTTTCGATGCGAAGTTCCGAATTTTTTACCTTAGAAATTAAGTAAATTATGCTTCTTTTTTTGCCAGAAGTTAGTTTGTCGAACAGTGAATTTCCGTTTGGATCAGAAAATAAAACTTCTTGTAATTCTTCGCAAATGTTCATCCCGTACTCACTAGTATCAGGAAAAATTTCTACTAAAATTTCATCATTAATTTCAAGATTTAAAGATTTTATTTTGTCTTTACTCAACATCATGTATCGAAATCCACCCTTAGGAAGCATGCCACAATGAAATGAGATTGAATTATTAATCCTGCAAATGATTCTTTTGTGTGGAACAATTTTTACCATATCTTGATATATTGCATCAGGAATAATAATAATTGAGGTCCAAAAAATTTCGCTGTCTTCGAATCTTGCAATATTTGCAGTGAATTTCATTATAGATTGTTTAAATTTGTAAAGATAAACAACAACTTCAAAAAATGAAAATAGCTATAGGAAATGATCATGCTGGTCCGGAATATAAATTTGCACTCGTCAAAATGCTTGAGGCAAATGGTCACGAAGTCATAAATTATGGAACCGATACTTCAGATTCTGTCGATTATCCTGATTTTGGCCATGCGGTTGCTAAAGATGTTAACGACGCAAAAGCCGACTTCGGAATTATTATTTGCGGAAGCGGAAACGGCATTGCCATGAGTGCCAACAAACATCATAATGTTCGTGCAGCTTTGTGCTGGACCAAAGAAATTGCAACACTAGCTCGGCAACATAATGATGCGAATATTATAAGTATTCCGGCTCGTTTTACATCGATACCACAAGTTGTTGAAATGGTAGAAACCTTCCTGAAAACCGATTTTGAAGGCGGAAGACATGCCAAAAGAGTTAAAAAAATTAGTTGTTAAAATTCGATAATTTGATTTTTTGATAATTCGATAAATCTAACATTCCATAAATCAAATAATCAAAAAAATGTCACACAACCATTCACATCACGAAGTAAAAGGGAAAAACTTGCTTTTTTCTATTTTTTTAAACATTGTAATTACGGTTGCACAAGTTATTGGCGGCATTCTTTCGGGAAGTTTGGCGTTGATATCTGATGCTTTGCATAATTTTTCCGATGTTTTAACCTTGATTTTCAGTTATATTGCCAATGTTTTATCTAAGAAAAAAGCATCGTTAGACCAGACTTTTGGCTACAAACGGGCGGAATTAATTGCCGCTTTTGTGAATTCTATAACTTTAATTATTGTTGCTATTTATTTGATTTATGAGGCTTCGCATCGATTTGTAAATCCGCAACCCATCAAATCGAGTTTGGTTATTTGGTTGTCAATTCTTGGAATAGTAGTAAACGGAATTTCGGCTTTGATGCTCAAAAAAGATGCCAATCACAATATCAATATGAAATCGGCTTACGTTCATCTTTTTACAGATATGATGGCATCGGTAGCAGTTTTAATAGGTGGAATTATCATGAAATTTTATCAAATTTATTGGATTGATAGTGCATTAACACTAGCAATTGCTTTGTATTTGATTTATGTTGGATTTGATTTATTGCGAGAATCGACTAAAATGTTGATGCTTTTTACGCCCACAAATATTGATATTAAAGAATTGGTTCGAGAAGTTCACAAAATTTCGGGCGTGAACAAATTACATCATATTCACGTTTGGCATTTGAACGACCATGAGTTGCATCTCGAAGCGCATTTGGATTGTTCTGAAGACATAAAAATGAGCGAATTCAATATTCTATTAGATCAAATAGAAAATGTTTTATTCGAAAAATTCGATATCAATCACATTAATATTCAGCCTGAATATCAGAAAATAGATTCTAAAGATTTTATAGTTCAGGATTAAAAATTAAAAATAGCCTAACAATAGAAAAAAATACACCCTTTTGTAATAATAGTTTCTTGCAATTAAAAATTATTTTCTAGTTATAACTTAAAAAAGTCCTATTTTTTTTACTATTTTAGTGGACAGAATTTCTAATCCTATATCCTAACAAATTGAGCGAAAATTTAACCATTAAAAAATTACTTATAGCAAACCGAGGGGAAATTGCAATACGAGTTTTTAGGGCAGCATCTGAATTAAAAATAACCACCGTAGCTGTTTATACCTACGAAGACAGATATTCTTTACATAGATATAAAGCTGATCAAAGTTTTCAGATCGGAGACGAATCAGAAGCTTTGAAACCTTATTTAGATATTGAAGAAATTATAAATGTTGCCAAAGATAACCACGTTGATGCAATACACCCAGGATATGGTTTTTTGTCCGAAAATGTTGATTTTGCAAGAAGATGTATCGAAGAGGGAATTATTTTTGTTGGGCCACGTGTAGAAGTAATGCTTCAATTAGGCGATAAAGTTGCCGCAAAAAAAGTAGCAAGAGCAATTGGCGTACCGTTAATTAAAGACTCTAAAATTGCTTTAAACTCTTTGGCAGACGCCTTATCTGAAGCTACAGAAATTGGCTATCCAGTCATGCTAAAAGCAGCGGCAGGTGGTGGAGGAAGAGGAATGAGAGTATTGCACAGCAATGAAATGATGAAAATGTCTTTTGAAACCGCAAAAAGTGAAGCATTAAAATCATTTGGTGATGATACCATGTTTATTGAAAAATACATCGAAAATCCCAAACACATAGAAGTTCAAATACTAGGTGATAATTATGGCAATATTGTTCACCTTTATGAAAGAGACTGCTCAGTACAAAGAAGATTTCAAAAAGTTATAGAAGTTGCACCATCGATTTTAAAACTCGAAACAAAAAATCAATTATTTGATTATGCTTTGAGAATTGCAAAACATGTTAACTATAACAATGCAGGAACCATTGAATTCTTGGTAGATAAAGACGAAAACATTTACTTTATAGAGGTTAATCCCAGAATTCAGGTAGAACACACTATAACCGAAGAAATAACTGGAATAGACATTGTGCGTTCTCAAATAATTATTGCCGCAGGACATCCGCTCACGCACAATCAAATATTTATTCACAGTCAAAAAGATATAAATTGTAATGGTTGGGCAATACAATGTAGAATTACAACCGAAGATCCTGAAAATGATTTTAAACCAGATTTTGGAACCATTATAGCCTATAGAAATGCTGGGGGATACGGAATACGATTAGACGAAGGAAGTTGTTATTCGGGTGTAATTGTATCTCCTTTCTTTGATTCACTATTAGTAAAAGTTTCATCAAGCGGTAGAACTTTAAAAGGCGCATCTGATCGTTTACGAAGAACCCTCGAAGAGTTTAAAATTAGAGGAGTAAAAACAAATATTCCGTTTCTTATAAATGTAATGTCAAATGATATTTTTAGAAACGGGGAAGCAACAGTTAATTTTATTCAAGATAATCCTCATTTACTAGTTCCTAGATATGAATACTCAAAAGATGGTGGCACTAAATTATTAAAATATTTAGCAGAAGTAAAAGTAAATGGTCATCCAGACATTCAAAAATATGATCCAAATAAAAGTTTTAGAAAAGCAATAATTCCAACAATAACACAAAAAGATTATCCAAAAGGAACAAAAGATTTATTAAACGAATTAGGTAGAGATAAATTTATAGAACACATAAAAAACGAAAAAAAACTATATTACACAGATACCACATTTCGAGATGCACACCAATCGCTTTTTGCGACCCGATTAAGAAACCACGATATTTTTAAAGTTGCCGAAGGTATGGCCAAAAGTTTCCCAAATTTGTTTTCAATGGAGGTTTGGGGCGGTGCAACGTTTGATGTAACCATGCGATTTCTTCATGAAGATCCATGGGAACGATTAAGATTAATCAGAAAAGCGGTTCCTAACGTATTATTACAAATGCTTTTTAGAGGAAGTAACGCTGTTGGTTACGCTGCCTATCCAGACAATGTTTTAGAGCAATTTATAATAAAAAGTGCCGAAAACGGCATTGATGTATTTAGAATTTTCGATTCCTTAAATTGGATTGAAGGAATGAAACATAGCATAAAAATTGTTCGAGAAAAAACAAATGCCATTGCAGAAGCTTGTATTTGTTACACAGGAGACATATTAAATCCTAACCGACCAAAATTTAATTTAGAATATTATGTAAATTTAGCCAAAGAACTTGAAACTGCAGGAGCACATATATTAGCAATAAAAGATATGGCAGGTTTATTAAAGCCTTTTGCTGCGGAGGTGTTGATAAAAGAATTAAAGAAACACATTTCAATTCCAATTCATTT
>JAYWEG010000139.1:0-11499 GCA_043779445.1 Bacteroidota bacterium | reverse complement strand
TTTAACCGCATTAGTGCTTTCATAATATTTGATAGGAGTTTTGTCGCTTTTATAATATTCATAGTAACATAAATTTTTTATTTTAAAAGTTTTGCTGTCAATTTCAACTTTTAAATTTTTAAATTTATTAGTAATTTCTAATTTTGTTTTTTTAGAGGTTCCAGTTATAGTTGATTCAGATATTTTATAAAAACTCCAATAATTTGAAACATAAAAGTTTTCCTCAACTTTAATCTTTTTTTTGTTTTTTATAACTGAATCAACTCCTATTTCGACATTTATATTTTTTTCTTCAATACCTAAAGGTTCCGCATTTACTTTACAGTTTATTAACAATAAACTTAATAAAGCTATATTCAATAATTTTTTCATATTTAATTAATTTGATTTTTTATTTAATGTGATGAATCGTAGACATTATTTAGAAACATATTATTTTCAGCCTTTCTTCTTTTGACCAAACCAGATAAACCACCACTGGTAACATCCAATAATTCTGTAGCTGCATCATCATATTCTTTACTTATAAGATGATTATATAATTTTGGTGCTTTCTTTTTAACAAAAAAGTTTTCTCCACAATTAAATAGTAAACTTACTAAAGCATCGAATTCATATTGATATAAATTAACTGTAACATCTCTTTGTATTGCTTTTTCAAATTCTGGAAGTCTCAAATTAAATAATTCGGTGGCTCTTTCTTTTGTTATACCATTTTTAAATTCTTGAGATTCGCTGCCATTACAACGACCTCTGTGCACCAAATGCCCATAACCAATTGTACAATGATGTTCATCAGAATCATCATCATATAAATCAGATTTAAATGATTCCCAACCTTTTATAAATTCTATTCCTTTTGCAGAAGTTGTTAAAGTTTTTGGGTCAACTCTTTCAGATTTAACATCATTTTCTTTGGCAGTTTTATCGGAATTATTACCAGTAGAATTACATGCACAGGTTTTAAAAAAACCTAGATTTTTTGCTAATTCAAAAATTGAACCATCAATAATTTTATTTTGCGTTTTAACAAAATATTTATCATCTAAATACTCATTTTCAAATTCTCTAACATCTAAATGTATCCAACTATATGTATGATCTTTAGTAGTTCCAATAGGTTCAATTGAAAAATTATTCTCACCGTTAATCCACTGATATTTAGCGTTTAAATATTTTGAATAAAATTTGTCATTAATTTCATGTAACAATGGTATATTTTCTTGCTTATTACCTTGAATTATTAAACCATTTTTACTAAATTGAATGTCAACTGCTTTGCCCATGTGATTTGTACTTTTTCTTGGAACAGAATTATTATGATCCCAACATCTGTATCCTGCAGTTTTCCATAAATGTTTATAGACGGTTTGTTGGCTCAAATAAAATCGTAACGCACTCACTCCCCATAATAAAGTTCTATTCATACCTGGTCTTTCATATTTATGATATCTTTCAATTTGAATTTTTGAGTTATATTCATCTTTATATCTTCCTTTACCGAATCCTGAACATTTATGAATAATTGATTTAACATTTTTACAAAGACAAGTATAATCGTTTAATGTTTCACTCCATTTTGTACAAAATTCATCAATCGCCCTCAAAACATTCCCACAAACCTTTCCAGTTTCAGGCACTTTCATATAATCGCGCTGAAACTGTTTTATCATTTTTTCGGTTCTGTCAGTAAATTCATCTGTTGGTACATTTCCGCCAAAACCAGCAAGTCGAATATTTATTTCTCTAATAAGTTCGCTTTTTGGGTCTCCTTTTTTTATACAATATTTTCCTTCGCAATTAACACCTTTCTCCGCATCAGTTTTCCCGAGCTTACTTTTAGTCACATTATTAGGAATATCAGGTTTAAAACTATTCGTTTTCACTTCAATTTTTGTACTCTTTACATGAGCCTTGGTTTCCATGATTTCAATATCAACATACACCTCGTCGTACCAAAAATTTCCTCCCTTTTCTTGTACGTCTTTTGTGAGCAAAATATCCACAAAACAATGACTTTTTAGAACTGAAAAAACAGGAGTTTCGGTTAAAAAATGTGGATTCCCTAGCCACTCTGCATCATAAACCCGCATTTTTACATTGTGTCCCACGAGCCCAGTAGAACCAAAGTGAGCTCTAATTGTAGTACCATATTTTGCATTTACAATTTTATTGTTCTTATCATCCGTAAAATATATATACGTTATTTTTTTAGGTACCACCACTTTTGGCTCGACCACTTTTGGCACAACAGGTGTTTGTTTTGGTGCAGGAGGAATCACTCGTGGTGCTTCCGCTTTTATTTTTTGTTTCGGTTCTTGCACACCTACAGGCTCAATACCTTTTATTTTGTCAATTATAACTTTCTTTTTCTCTTCTTTATATTCTGGCGCATAAATGTTAATGTTTCCACTGGCAATAATTGGTGTTTCGTTTGCGTAGGCAATAAGGTAGTATTCGTGTGTTTTGCCCTCGTAGGCATTGTGCGCCGTGGCAATTTTTGCAAAATCTGATTTAAGTATAAATTGTGCTTCTGCCACACCCTTCGAGCCAATAAAAACAAATTGCTCAGCCACTTTGTTATAACGGTTCTCGTCACTATGTCCTGCGCCAATAGCATCATCTTCCCACATTTCAATATGCAACAATTCGTCTACCATGCCTGTGGTGTGTACCACACCATTGATTACTTTGCCATAGTGAAACTTTTCACCTTTAGGGATTGGTTTACCATCAATGTCCTCCATGTCTATTCTCACAATCTCACGCTTCTCCTCCGCACCAATAGGTTTTTCGTCGGCTTTGGCTTGCGTTTGATCTTCCATAAAATCCTTAAAAACTGGGTTGGCTTGGTTTTGTGCATTATTGTCGCCTTGTTTGGCTTGTTGCTGGCTGCCTTCGCCAGTTTGTCCATGGTTTTTGAAGCTAATACAATCGGGTCCGCCAATCGGGCAAGTGGCTTTGCTGTCTTCTAGTAGAATTTTACCTTGATTGCTCAACGTTACTTTTTCGTAAAAACCAGTCCATTGGGTGATAACCGCTTGACAAGGCAAAAAATCCCCATTACCAGTAGGTTGCATTTTGCATTTCCCAAAAGTGTTTTTTTCTAGCGTTTGCCCAATGTCTTTATCAGTAGCAATTAGTTTTTCTGCACCTTCCTTGTCATTAGCATAGTGTTTGCTTTGAGTTTTTACCTTCAAAACATCTGTCTTTGGTTCTACACTAAATTGGCACAGGCACGTTGCACCCTGAACTACTATATGTTTATCTGCCATGTTTTAAATTATAAATTTTGAATTATAAGTTTTTTATTTCTTGTCTCTTGCCCCTTATATTTTTTCTTTCTTCAATCTCCCGTCTCCCATCTCAACCATTTTTATTTTGTTTCGTCTCCCTCTCCTTTGGAGAGGGCTGGGGTGAGGTCTTTTTACAATCCTTTACTAGTTTCGTCTCCCTCTCATTCAGAGAGGGCTGGGGTGAGGTCTTTTTACAATCCTTTACCAGTTTCGGCTCCCTCTCTTTTGGAGAGGGCTGGGGTGAGGACTATCTCTACAACCCTTTTTTCTTGCAAATCTAAATTTGCTTTCAAATGTACAGATTCCAATGCAAAAGTTTCTACATTCAAAACAATATTTTGCACCAATTCGCCAGTTGCAAATGTCTCACCTTGTCCATCAAAATTTTGTTCTTGAACAAGTTGCTCCAATTGCGCTCTAGTTCTTTCATCGTTCAAAACGCCTTTTTTGCAAATGGTAACCAGTTTTTTATCCTCATCAAAATTACTAATACTTTGCAAAACCAAAAATTTTTGAGGTAGCACATTTTTCAATAAAGCAAAATGCAACGCTTCTTCATTTGCCTCATTATTGTTGTAATAACGATACACGTTGCTAAAAATAGTATCGAGCAACCAGTTGTCTGCAAATAGTTCTTTGAAATTTTTTTCGTTACACATTTTTTTTTCAGCATGTTGCAACAAATCATGCACAAGTTGACCTTTGTAGTAGTCTAGTATTTCACGTTTTGCAACTTCAAATCGTTTTACAATTCGTTTGTCATATAGCAATTCTTGCCAAGTACCATTTTCGCGAACCAATACCTGAATGGGATAAATCAAGTTCAAAATTTTTTCTTTCACATCTTCGGTATCATTAATGTCATCTTCGCCATTAATTTCAGTGGGCGAAATTTTGTAAATTTCATATACATGACCCTCTTTAAAAACCCCTTTGTTTTGCAAACTAATTTCAAATTCAACATGTGTTTTTTGCTCACCTTCGGTGCAAGTATATTGTACTCTAAATCTATTTATAATTTTATGGTGATGGTGATGCAAATAATTTTCATTCAAATGCTTTGCAACGCCTGTTGCTTTGTTGTGCAAATTTGGATATAAAAACAATTGTTGCAAATGAGTTGGCAATTCCATGCCAATTAAATCATCTTGCTTTGCATAAATATTATGAAAACCAACAATTTCCTGTTTCGACTTTTCAAAAAACGTTGCGATACTTTCCAAAGTATCACCTTTTTTAATGTCATAGACACTATACTGTTTTTGATTTGGCATTATTTGATATATTAACTGAATTACAGTTCACAAATGTATATAAAAAAAGATTAAAAAAAACATCGAAATTTGTGTTACGGATAAACCACATCAAAGCATAAATAAGGCTTCGCAAAGTATTTAACTTACAAAATTTAACATCTTGTTAGTATTTACTTTTAAGAAAAAATAATAAGTTTGAGTATTGAATACGTTTTTGTTCAATATCAAAATTTTTTTTATCTATAAACTAATAACATAAAAACAGTAACATCATGTCAACAACAATTACAAGAAAATACAATTACAAAGATGTCGAAATGCTAACCGCAATCGAAACAATCATCGAAAACGCAATTGCAAACAAAACATTTTTACTAACAAAAAGAGTCACATGGGCAGACCCATTTTTAGATAATCTAAAAACACAAATACAAAACACAACAAACACTTTTCTAGGAAAAGACGCCGCAAAACAAATGCGAGAAGCTACACAAACAGTACTTACAATTCAAGCACAAGCACTAAACGATTTAGCAGAATTCAAAGTTCAAGTCGACCAAGATTTCAAAAACAATACAGCCCAAAAAACCGAAATTCTAAACCAACTCGGTTTCACAAACTACCTCAAAATGGCAAGAGCAGGAGATCAAGAAGCACTCGTAAATCTGTTGTACCAATTCAAAATAAACCTCTCAACAACACTCAGCGCAGAAATTGTTGCAAAAGGAACAGCAATAGCTACCATCAACCAAATCATCGGCTATGCAAACACACTAAAAACTGCAAACATTAATCAAGAAACCTTCAAAGGCACACGAAAAGAAATCACAGACGAAGCAATAAATGCATTCAACGAGGTTTACGACAAAGTAATCAGCATCGCCCGAATTTCTAGCAACTTCTTCAAAACCGAAAAAACAAAACAACAACTTTTCAGTTACACTAAAGTAATCACAAACCTAAACGGCAAACCAACAAGAGTTCGAAAACAAAAAACCATATAATATACCACGAAAGTAAATAGTAACACCTCGACGTTCAATAACAACACACAGAAGTTTTACATCAATACACATTAGTTTAATAGTAACACATAGAAGTTAAATATCAATCGACAGAAGTTTTACATAACAACCCAAAAGTTAAATAGTAATACACAGAAGTTAAATAGTAATACCTCTAAGATAAATAGTAACCCACCGCAACTATAAAGTAATACACAGATAAAAAATTGTGCCTCGATAGTAAATACTACCACTTTGGAAATAATAAATAATTCAAAAAATCCCAATCTTTCAAAACAAGATTGGGATTTTTGTATAATATAAAATACTATTAATAAATTTTCTAAAACTTCAACCTCACAAAATTAACAATTTTTGTTGCCGAATCTGACAAATCTGGCTGAGATCAGTTTCTGTGATCGAAATTATATAAAGTAAATTAATTATAAATACCTAATTAGTCTAGTTTTTTATGCAAATCAACACGTTGTAATTTTGGATATTATTGAATAAACTTATTTTAAAAAAAATACAATTTCCAATATTTCGAGGGTTCCCTCTAAATCAGGAATTTTTTTAGAATTCAGGTTTTTTTCAATAAAATCAGTAATCTAACAAATAATCTGACAAAAAAAATGTTCTGTATTTAAATTTAGATTTTAGTATCTTTGTATGGAAAGTAAATTTAGAATAACAAATTATTCTAATACAATTTTTAACAAATTATGTCACAATTTCTAAAAATATACGAAGATAATCCTAATGAATCAGCCATTAAAAAAGTCGTAGAAGTACTAAAAAATGGCGGATTAGTGATTTATCCAACAGATACCGTCTATGGTTTAGGTTGTGATATCACGAATACTAAAGCATTAGAACGTGTTGCAAAAATCAAAGGAATTAAACTTGAAAAAGCCAATTTTTCATTTATTTGTCATGATTTGAGTCATATTTCTGATTATGTGAAACAAATTGATACATCCACTTTCAAGTTATTAAAACGGGCATTGCCTGGCCCTTATACTTTCATTTTGCCCGGAAATAATAACCTTCCAAAAGAATTTAAGAAAAAAACAACTGTCGGAATTCGGGTACCTAACAATCGAATTGTTTTAGATATTGTCAAAATGTTAGGTAATCCGATAGTTTCGACTTCTATTCACGACGAAGACGAAGTATTAGAATATTCTACCGATCCTGAATTGATTTTCGAAAAATGGCAAAACCTTGTCGATCTGATAATTGATGGTGGTTATGGCGACAACATTGGCTCCACAATAATTGATCTTTCAGGTTTCGAGCCCTTTGTAGTTCGTGAAGGCAAAGGAAATTTAGATGTTTTGTAAATTCTAAATCCTAACGGAATCTGGAACTAAAACTTTATAATCGCCACCGTTTCTGATCACATCGCGAACAATACTCGAACTAATGAACGATGTTTTTGCAGCGGTTAACAAAAAAACAGTTTCAATTTTCGATAATCTTCTGTTAGTGTGCGCAATGGCTTTTTCGAATTCGAAATCTGCTGGGTTTCGCAAACCTCGCAAAATAAACTCTGCACCTAGTTTTTTGCATAAATCAATCGTTAAACCTTCGTAGGTAATTACAGAAACCGAAGGCTCGTCTACAAATGCTTCTTCGATATATCTTTTTCTATCGTCTAACGAAAACATATATTTTTTTTCGGCATTAATACCGATCGCAACAATTATTTCATCAAAAAGAGGAATACTCCTTTTGATGATATCATAATGACCAAGTGTTATTGGGTCAAACGAACCTGGAAAGATTGCTTTTTTCATTATTTCCTTATTATTTTGTAAACCGTATCTCCTTTTGTTGCAAAATCTAAATATTTCTTTTTAGAAAAACCATATGGCATTGTGTAATTTTCTTCTTTTGCAGATTGGGAATCTACATCGCTTCGGCTTTCTGATTCTAGATTATTTTGTAATACAAATATTGAATCCGTTGTAATTTCAGTAATTTTGGAAGTTGAAAATTTACCAGAAGCTGTAGTTTCATAAAAAATATCACCAATTTTTGGTTTTTTTGCAAATTCTTTTGTTTCTGAATCGCTTTTAAAACTAAAAAATATTGCGATTGCAATTCCAATTCCAATCAAAAACGAAAAACTGTAATGTGTTACTGGGGTTTTTGCAGGATTCCTGTCTTGCGCTTGTTGAAATTTTTGATTGATCTGCTCAGATAAATCTTTCAAATGATAGCTAGATTTACAAGAGTTACATTCGAGAATTTTTTCTTTTCCGATTGGAAAAAACGGAATCCAATAAATGTGTGAATAACGACCATAAACCGAATAATTCATGTCTACATTATTCGTACAATGTGGGCAAGTCACATTTTTTATTTTTCCTGTTTGAATGTTTGATGAGTTTGATCCATAAAATATCATAATGGTTTGGTTTTTTAGGTTATTTATTTATTCCAAATTGGTTTTCTTTTCATGGCTAAATCTATTTCGTTGTCAAGCATTTCTGTCATATTCATATTTGCATAATTAGCTTGTTGCGGAAAAATGCTTTGTGGCGATAACCCTGGGTTTGTATTGATTTCTATAAAATGCGGAACTCCATTCATTACAATAAAATCTGTTCTCGAAAAACCAGACATTCCTAAAGCGTCATAAACTTTTTTTGCTGTTTCAATCACTAAAATTTCTTCTTCTTTAGAAATTCTCGCAGGTGTAATCTCATTTGATTTGCCCAAATACTTGGCTTCATAATCAAAAAACTCATTTCCTGAAACAATTTCAGTAATTCCAAGAACAACGGTTTCTCCTTTAAAATTAAAAACACCTACAGATATTTCGGTTCCAACCAAAAGTGATTCTATTAAAATATCTTTATCTTCTGCGAAAGCAAAATCCAATGCTTTTTGTAAATCCGATATATCCGAAACTCTCGATACGCCAAGGGAACTTCCAGATTGATTTGGTTTTACAAAAAATGGTAATCCGAGTGTTGCTACGATTTCATTTGAATCGATTTTCTGCCCTTTTGTTATATAAATTGATTTTGCTTTTGGAATATCAAATTTAGATAAAACCGATAATGTGTCTCTTTTATTAAAGGTCAATGCAGATTGATAAAAATTGCAACCCGTGTATGGTATGTTCAACAATTCCCAATACGATTGCATGTGTCCGTCCTCACCGGGTGTTCCATGGATTGTATTTGAAACTACATCAAATTTAATGATTTGATTCTCTTTTGTAAACGAAAAATCGCTTTTATTTATAGAATATTTCACATCATCTATCAAACAATACCAATCATCTGGCAAAATATGAACTTCGAAAATGTTGTATTTATTTTTATCTAAGTTATTCAAAATCAATTGACCACTTCGCAATGAAATTACTGATTCGCCAGAATAACCGCCCATAACAACTCCTATATTCATCGATGAAATATTTATATTACTATACAAAAATAGTATAATTGTTGAAAGTAAAAATTATATATTTGCAATAAATAAAAAATATGAGTTTACGAAACTATATCACTAGTAAAGTTTTTTTTGGTCAAATTCTGATAGCACTCATCATTTTAGGTGTCTTAGGATTTTTGTTTGTACACTGGATGACCTATGCTACCAATCATGGAGAAGTAATTACAGTTCCAAATTTGTCAAAAATGAGCACACAACAAGTGGAAGATAAATTAGATGAACTGAATTTAGAATATGTTTTGCTAGACACCATGGATTACAATCCAGATTTTCCAAAACTTTCAGTAGTCGATCAGGATCCAATAGCTGGTACAGCAGTAAAATCGGGCAGAAAAGTCTATATTAAAATCAATGCAGAAGGTTACGTTATGGTTCGAATTCCAGATTTAATTCAACAAACCTATAGACAAGCTGTTCCGACGTTGAAATCAATAGGATTAAACGAAGGAGAAAAAATATATCGACCAGATATTGGAAAAGATATGGTTCTTGAAATGCAATGCAATGGAAAAGTGCTAAAGGCAGGCGAAAAAATATTAAAATCTTCAAAAATTGATTTGGTTTTGGGCGACGGTAAAATTGGCTTTACAGAAGAAGTTGTAGATAGTTTAAATGTTCCTATTTTGCCAGAAATTCAAGAAAAACCAAAAGATGAAAACTAGTTCCGAAGAAGTTATCGAAGATGAATTGTTCGAACATTTTAGGTTTGAAGTTCCAAAAGGGCAAGATCTTTTGCGGATTGACAAATATTTAATGAACATGATTCCGAATGCAACTCGAAATAAAATTCAGAACGCTGCCACCTCTGGAAACATTTTTGTAAATAACTTGCCAGTAAAATCTAATTACAAAGTCAAACCTTTTGATGTATTGCAAGTCATGTTGTCGCATCCGCCTTTCGAAAATAGAATTGATCCTGAAGATATTCCGTTAGACATTGTTTACGAAGATAATGCTTTTTTACTAATTAATAAACCCGCAGGATTAGTTGTTCATCCTGGACACGGCAATTATACTGGCACTTTGGTCAATGCTTTGGCATTTCATTTCAAAGATTTACCAATGAATTCCTCCGAAAGACCTGGCTTGGTACACAGAATTGACAAAGACACAACTGGACTTTTGGTTATTGCCAAAACGGAAGCTGCCATGACACATTTAGCGAAGCAATTCGAGTTCAAGACATCTGAACGTGAATATATTGCACTGGTTTGGGGAAATGTAAAAGAAGATTCTGGTAGAATAGAAGGCAACATTGCACGTCACGTAAAAGACAGAATGATGATGCAGGTTTTCGAAGATCCAGAAATTGGTAAACACGCAGTAACACATTATAAAGTTTTAGAACGTTTTGGTTATGTAACCTTGATTTCATGCCAATTAGAAACGGGAAGAACACATCAAATTCGGGTACATCTAAAATATATTGGTCATACTTTGTTTAATGATGCTCGTTATGGGGGCGATTTAATTCTAAAAGGAACAACTTTCACCAAGTACAAACAGTTTATTGATAACTGCTTCAAAGCCTTGCCAAGACAAGCATTACATGCCAAAACTCTTGGATTTGTGCATCCAACAACTGGTGAAATGATGCGTTTTGATACCGAATTGCCACAAGATATGCAAGATTGTATCGAAAAATGGAGAAATTATTCGACTTCGCATTCAAATGAAGAGGAAAATTAATTAAATTCTAAATTTATATTCTTAACGTATTTATATAAAATACAACATTCTATAAAAATGAAAATCGTTATATCGCCAGCAAAATCTCTAAATTTCGATAAGGAATTGCCAACAAATCAATTCACAGAAAGTATTTTCTTAAAAGATGCTAAGAAAGTTCAATCGGTTTTAAAAAAAGTCAAGCCTATTGAATTATCTGAATTAATGGATATTTCAAAGAAATTAGCTGATTTTAATTTTCAACGAAATAAAGACTGGAAATTACCATTTAATCCCGAAAATTCTCGGCCAGCAATTTATACTTTCGATGGTGATGTTTACGGTGGATTGGATATTTATAGTTTGCCAATAGAAAAACTACAAATCTTGCAGAGCAAAGTCAGAATTCTTTCTGGATTATACGGTTTACTGAAACCTTTAGATTTAATGCAAGCTTACAGATTAGAAATGGGAACAAAAATTGCCCTTGGCGAAAGCAAAAATTTATATGAGTTTTGGAAAACTAAAATTACAAATTCATTAAATAAAGAATTGACCAAAGACGAACTTTTTGTGAACTTGGCAAGTAATGAATATTTCTCGGCTGTTGATGTTAAAAAACTAAAAGTAAACATAATTACACCCGAATTCAAAGATTATAAAGATGGAAAACTCAAAATTATAAGTTTTTTTGCCAAGCGAGCACGTGGTTTAATGGTTCGATACATTTTAGATAATAATATTGAAACTATAGCCGATTTAAAAGCATTCGATTATGAAAATTATCAATTTGATGCCAAT
>JAYWEG010000138.1:0-11504 GCA_043779445.1 Bacteroidota bacterium | reverse complement strand
ACCTCCATCTTGATAATCTTTTTTTGGTTGACCACCAACAAAAAAAAGTTGGTTATAAACAAAACCACTCACACCGGTATATATATAAGGAGTAATTTTTGTTTTGAAATCATGAAGATTAAAATCAAAAAAGTTAAATTCTAATCCCGCAGAAAATTCTTTTATGGAGTTTTTGAATCTATAATTTCTATCAAAACGATTTGTGATATCAGATTGTTTGTCGCTAGCATAAATTTCCGATTGCATATATGAAAACCGCCAAGCATGTCTGGGACTTCGATTCCATTTATACAAAAAACCAAAGGCAAACTTGTTTGGCGATACATAGTCTGTAGGGCCAATATCGCCAATATAATTACTACCTCCGACAAAACCACCAATTTCATGAATTTGAGAATTCATAGAGTTGATTCCAAAGAAACTAACTAAAAATATAAAAAAAAATCTAACCATGGATTTTAAAATAGCGTGCAAATATAACAATTATAAAGAATTATCCGTAAACAAATCTATATATAACCGCAAAAATTTGACAAGTTTTTATTTCTCGCGATGAGAACATCATACCAAAACGATAAAAACCATTCAATTCGTATATTTTTTAAAATTTGTTAGATGAAAAAATTCAAAAAAAAAGCCTAACTAAAGTTAGACTTATATTATTATGTCATGAAAAATTACAACAAAGCAGTCAAACTATCGGCATAGGTTTGCTTTGGAGCAACCCCAACCTGACGACCAACTACCTCACCATTTTGAAAAACCAAAACCGTTGGAATATTTCTAACTCCATATTTTGCTGCAAATTCTTGATTAGCATCTACATCAATTTTTCCGACAACTGCTTTACCTTCAAAATCGATTGCAATTTCCTCGATAACTGGACCTACCATTCTGCAAGGACCACACCATGCTGCCCAAAAATCAACCATCACCGGTTGAGTAGATTTCAATACAACTTCCTCAAAAGTTGCATCTGTAATTGTTAAAGCCATTTTTTATATTTTTTTAAGAGTTGTAAACATATTAGTAATATGCAAATTTATAAATTAAAACTCGATATATGAGATTATCAAAATTAGTTTTTGTTATAATTGAATTATTTTTTCTTATCAACAACTAAACTAAACTCAAATTAGCAATTCGATCAACATAAAATTCAATAAAAAATAAAATAAAACAATTATATTTGCAGATATATTCAAAATTCTAGGACAATCCCTGAAAGTCAAATTATTAAAATTTTTATTTAAAAATGAAACATACTCGAGTTAAAGAATTGCTTAACAGCGCATCAATAATTTCTGAAGTTAATGCAAAAGGTTGGGTTCGAACGTTTAGAAACAATCAATTTATTGCCTTAAACGACGGTTCAACAATAGAAAACATTCAATGTGTTGTGGATTTTGAAAATACTCCCGAAGAAATTTTAAAAAGAATTACTACTGGCGCGGCAATCTCGGTAACTGGAGGTTTAGTCGAAAGTCAAGGTGCAGGGCAAAAATTCGAAATTCAAGTCAAAAATCTTGAAATTCTTGGAGATTCTGATGCCGAAAAATTTCCCATTCAGCCTAAAAATAAACCAAGTTTAGATTTCTTACGAGAAAATGCTCATTTGCGAGTACGAACTAACATGTTTCAAGCTATTATGCGAGTGCGATCTGTTTTATCTTTTGCGGTGCACAGCTATTTTCAAGAAAAAGGATTTGTATACGTTAACACACCAATTATTACTGGATCCGATGCCGAGGGTGCGGGCGAAATGTTTAAGGTTACCGCTTTGCCGTTTGACAATACTCCAAGAAACGAAAACGGAAAAGTAAATTACAAAGAAGATTTTTTTGGAAAAGAAACTAATTTAACCGTCTCTGGACAACTCGAGGGAGAAACATTTGCCATGGCGTTAGGACAAATTTATACTTTTGGTCCTACGTTTAGAGCAGAAAACTCAAATACATCTAGACATTTGGCAGAATTTTGGATGATTGAACCCGAAGTGGCTTTCAATGATTTAACTGCTAATATGGATTTGGCCGAAGACTTTATTAAATATGTCATAAAATATACATTAGAAAAATGTGATGATGATATAAGATTTTTAGAGCAACGTTTATTTGATGAAGATAAAGTGAAACCAATGGCTGAAAGAAATGAAATGACTTTACTTCAAAAATTACATTTTGTTCATGATAACAATTTTAAACGTGTTTCATATACCGAAGCTATTGATATTTTGAGAGATTGCACTCCCAACAAAAAGAAAAAATTCAATTATATTATTAACGAATGGGGTGCCGATTTGCAATCGGAACACGAGAGATATTTGGTCGAAAAACACTTTAAATGTCCAGTAATTTTATTCGATTATCCAGCAAATATTAAAGCGTTTTACATGCGTTTGAACGAAGATGGAAAAACCGTTCGTGCCATGGATATTCTTTTTCCTGGAATTGGTGAAATTGTTGGCGGTTCCCAACGAGAAGAACGATTTGACGTTTTAGTTGAAAAAATGAAGGTTTTAGGGATTAGCGAAGAAGAATTGTGGTGGTACCTTGACACACGCCGGTTTGGAAGTGCCGTACACTCTGGATTTGGTTTAGGATTCGAACGTTTGGTTTTATTCGTAACCGGAATGACGAATATTCGTGATGTAATTCCTTTTCCAAGAACACCAATGAATGCTGAATTTTAAAAAAAGGTGTTAATTTTTTTTAATTTTAATATTATATGATAATATATTTTGAAAATGATATTAAAAGTGATTGGGAGGGCTATCAAAAGTTAATAAATTTAGTTAATGATGCTAGTAAAATCATTGACCAAAATATAATATTTGATTTTTCAGGTGTAAAGTTCTTTGAAGCAAATTTATGTGCTGTTTTGGGTACAATTATCGAAATACTTGAAAAAAATCAAAAAAAGATAACTTTTCAAAATTTTAATACAGTTGTAGAAACAATTTTAAGAAAAAATGAATTTTTATTAGATCATGGCTATCAAAAAATAATTGACAGTTACGATACTGTTGTTAAGTACAGAAAATTTATACCAACAGACGACGACGGATTTAACAATTACATTAAAGCAGAATTATTAAATAAAAAAGATTTTCCGCTTCATAGTGAGAAATTAGGTAAAAAAATAACACAGAATATTTTTGAATTGTATGAAAATGCTAGAACCCATGGAAAATGTAACTATATTCATACTTGTGGTCAATATTATCCTAGAACAAAAGAAAAACATTTCAATATAACTATTGTTGATAGGGGAATAAACATTAAGGACAATGTAAATAATTTTTTAAATACAAATATGCTAGGTAATGACGCAATTATTTGGGCAATGTTAAAAGGCAATACAACTAAGTCTGGAAATATTCCTGGTGGTTTAGGGTTAGATATAATTTTTGAATTTATAAAACTTAATAACGGAAAAATTCAAATTGTATCTTCTGACGGATTTTGGGAATTTAAAAGGGGTATCATTGAAACTAGATTGTTACAAAATCCATTCCAAGGTACCATAGCGAATTTAAGATTTAATCTTAACGACAAATCATATTATTCTTTGACAGAAGAACAAGCTGAAAATTGGAATTTTACTTTTTAATTTTTTCTTACTGTAAAAAAACACTAAATTTGTATAAATTAATTATTAAATGGAAAACTTAATAATCCGAGAAATTATCGATGGTGATATTGCCGTTTCTACAAATGATGGAGATTTGGTATATAATTTAATTAACGATTATTTGACCAAAAGACAAGTCATAATTGTTGATTTTAAAGGGATTGCTATTATGACAACCGCTTTTTTGAATGCTGCCATAGGTCAATTATATAGTAATCCAGTCTATTCTGATGATTTTTTAAACAATCATCTAAATTTAACAAATGTTCAAAAAGAAGATAGGATTCTTTTTAGTGAAGTTGTAAAAAGAGCAAAAGAATATTTTAGAGATAAAAAAGGGTTCGAAGATTCTGCAAATTCTACAATATATGGGGACTAAACTTAATGATTTTTCCCCTAAATTCAACCAAATGTTTTTTTTTGATAATAATATTTGGATGTTTTTGTTTTGTCCTATCGGAAATTATCAAAAAAACAAACAAAAAGACATTTCAAGTTTCTTACAATTGTTAAAATCAAAAAAATGTGATATTGTTTTAAGTAGTTTGGTTCTATCTGAATTTTCAAATTCAAATTTAAGACTTGACTTCAAATTATGGAAAGAAGAAACAAAAAATTTTACAGCAGATTATAAAAAACATTATATATCAACAACAAGATATAAAAAAACAATAGAACTTATTTCGGCTTGCATAAATCAAATCCTTAAGCTGTCAGAATGTTATTCGGACAATTTTAATTCAATAAATACTAGTAATTTATTAAACAATTTTAGTGAAATGGATTTTAATGATTCGTATTATTTGGAATTATGTCAAAGCAATAAATGGATTCTCGTAAGTGATGACGATGATTTCAATAAAATCAATCATTCTGTTGAAGTATTAAAACCATAACAAATCATTAAAACTTATTTATAATATTCAAAGTTTAACAAATCTAATGTTAAAACAATTTCTAAATTTTAAATTATCCCAAAAATTATCTCCACAACAAATCCAGTTGATGAAGTTAATTCAATTGCCTACGCAAGCATTCGAACAACGTTTGTTAGAAGAAATGAACGAAAACCCCGCGCTTGAAGGCACAACAGATCAAGAAGAAATTTACGAAAAAGATGAATTTGACAATAACGACGAGTATGATGACGATGAATATGGAAACGAATCTATTGATTCTGGCGATGTAAATATTGACGAATATTTAAGCAACGACGAAATGCCAGATTACAAAACTCAATCCAATAATTACAGCGATGACGAAGAAGAACGTGAATCGCCATTGTCGGCTGGAGTTAGTTTTCATCAAGATTTAATTAATCAACTTAACACTTTTATATTAAATGATTCTGAACGTGAAATTGCCGAATTTCTTGTCGGAAATATTGACGATATGGGTTATATCCGAAGAAATGTAACAGATATTGTAGATGATTTGGCATTTACTCAAGCCATTTATACCGATGAAAAATCGGTAGAAAAAATGTTGCATGTAATTCATGAATTAGAACCCTCTGGCATTGGTGCCCGTGATTTACAAGAATGTTTACTTTTGCAACTCAAACACAAAACTCCTACAGAATATGTTGCTCTTGCAACCAATATCATCGAGACACAATTCGAGGCGTTTACAAAAAAGCATTATGATAAATTAATTTTGAAATTTAATGTTTCTAATGAGAAATTAAAATCTGCCGTGCATGAAATTGAAAAACTAAATCCAAAACCTGGTGGAGCCTATACTGGTAGTAATAGAATAACAGAAAATATTGTTCCGGATTTTGCTATCAGAATTGTTGATGGCGAACTCGAATTGACTTTAAACGGAAGAAATGCACCATCTTTACACGTTTCTAAAGATTATCAAGAAATGATGCAAACCTATAAAGTATCTCGGGATAAATCGAATTCTCAAAAAGATGCAGTTCAGTTTATCAAGCAAAAACTTGATTCTGCAAGATGGTTTATAGACGCTATTAAACAACGTCAAGAAACCCTTTTTGTGACCATGAATGCTATTATGCACTTTCAAGAAGAATTTTTCTTGGATGGAGATGACACCAAAATGAAACCAATGATTCTCAAAGATATTGCCGATATGATTGGGCTAGATATTTCTACTGTTTCAAGAGTTGCAAATAGCAAATATGTTGAAACTCCATATGGAACAAAACTCATAAAAGAATTTTTTTCAGAAGCCATGACAAATGATCAAGGCGAAGAAGTTTCGACGCTCGAGATTAAGAAAATAATGAAAGATGTAATTGAAGAGGAAGATAAACACAAACCTTTGCCAGACGATCAATTAGCGGAAATTCTTAAGGAACGTGGCTATCCGATTGCAAGACGAACAGTTGCTAAATATAGAGAACAATTAGATATTCCTGTGGCGAGAATGCGAAAAAAAATGTAGTAATTAATTTTTATATTTGAATATAAACAAAAAAACTTCCTTTGTTAAGGAAGTTTTTTAATAGATTTAGAGAGTCCTAACTTTTTGTATTCGCTGGTGTTACAGTTGCCGATGGTGCAGGATTTACTGTTCCTTTAATTTTAATAATTTTTGATTCAGAACCTACAACATTAGTTGTCAGAGTGATAGATTTGTCAATAGCTCCAACTCTGTCAGTAGCATAACGAACTCCAATTACTCCTTTTGCTCCTGGAGCAATTGGCTCTTTAGGATAAGTTGGAACTGTGCAACCACAAGATCCTTGCGCATTAGAGATAATCAAAGGCTTGTTTCCATTATTAGTAAATCTAAATTCGCGATTTGGTTCAGAATTTTGTGCTATTGTTCCGTAATCAACAGTTTCTGATTCAAAAACTAAACCTGGACCTTCAACTTGAGATTTAACAGAGGCTACAGCTTTAGTTTTCGCAACTTTAGCCACTTTTTTCACTTCTTTTTTAGCAACAGCAACATCTTGTGCCGAAGCAATAGTTGTTCCTAAGAATGCAAAGGCAACTAATAATACTATTTTTTTCATTTAATTAAATTTTATAAATTTATAGAACAAATGTAAAAAAATATTTTAATATGAATCATAATATTTATTAAAAAAAATTAAATCTTTAATTTGCGCTTCAATACATTAATGTATTATTTTCGCTTTTATTAAATTTAATTCCAAAAAATTGTCATCTAAAGAAAAAAATATAAAAGAAACCCCGTTAATGAAACAATACAACGAGATAAAACGCAAATATCCCGATGCTTGTTTGTTGTTTAGAGTTGGCGATTTTTATGAAACTTTTGGTGAGGACGCTGTTCGTGCTTCGAAAATACTTGGGATTACACTTACAAAACGAGGAGCAGGATCTGAAACAGAAACGGCTTTGGCGGGTTTTCCGCATCATTCTATTAATACCTATTTGCCAAAATTGGTCAAAGCAGGACTTCGTGTGGCAATTTGCGACCAACTCGAAGATCCAAAAATGACAAAATCTATAGTGAAACGTGGTGTTACCGAATTGGTTACCCCAGGAGTTTCGATGAATGATGAAGTTTTGCAAGTTAAATCCAATAATTTTTTGGCAGCGATTTACTTTGGAAAAAAAAATATTGGCGTTTCATTTTTGGATATTTCGACTGGAGAATTTCTGACTGCGCAAGGTAATGATGAGTATATCGACAAATTATTACAGAATTTTCAGCCGAGTGAAGTATTAATTCCAAAAGAGAATAAAGCTAATTTTAAGGAAACTTTTGGCGAAGATTTTCATAATTTTTATCTCGAAGATTGGGTTTTTAAAGAGGATTATGCTCTTGAAACCTTGACCAATCATTTTCAAACCGTATCCTTAAAAGGATTTGGGATTGAAGAATTATCTGAAGGGATTATTGCCTCTGGAGCAATTTTATATTATTTGTCTGAAACACAACACAATAAGCGTCAACATATTACATCAATTTCGAGAATTGCCGAGGATGCTTACGTTTGGATGGATCGATTTACAATTCGCAATTTGGAATTATACCATTCCTACAATCCAAATGCAGTAACATTATTAGACGTGATCGATAAAACCAATTCTCCAATGGGTTCTCGATTACTAAAACGTTGGTTAGCACTGCCATTAAAAGACATAAATAAAATTAGAAATCGCCACCAAGTTGTAGCTTATTTTAAAGAAAATCAGGCGGTTCTGAAAAGCATTCAAACGCAAATAAAACAAATTTCTGATCTCGAAAGATTGATCTCCAAAATTGCCACGGGAAAAGTTTCGCCTCGCGAAGTGGTTAATCTCAAAGAATCGTTGGATGCCATAATTCCCATAAAAACGTTGGCTTTGCAAAGTCCTCAAGAAGCCGTAAAAATCATAGGCGACTCATTACATAGTTGCGATTTATTAAGAGAAAAAATCAAAACAACGTTAAATCAAGAGGCGCCAGTTGCCGTTTCGAAAGGAAATGTAATTGCAAAAGGAATTAATGAAGAATTAGACGATTTGCGAGCCATATCAACATCAGGAAAAGAATTTCTGGAAGGAATCGAAAAACGTGAATCGCAAGCCACTGGAATTTCCTCATTAAAAATCTCATTCAATAATGTTTTTGGATATTATATCGAAGTTCGAAATATGCATAAAGACAAAGTGCCAATAGAATGGATTCGAAAACAAACATTAGTTAATGCCGAAAGATACATTACCGAAGAATTAAAAGAATATGAAACTAAAATTCTTAGTGCCGAAGAAAAAATACAAAAAATAGAATCCGAACTTTTCGAGCAATTAATCGCTTGGATTGCTACCTATATCAAACCAGTTCAATTAAATGCCAACTTAGTCGCCCAGTTGGATTGTTTGACATCGTTTACGCAATTAGCTATCGAAAACAAATATGTTTGCCCACATTTGGACGAAAGTTTCGAATTGGATATCAAGAATGGTCGCCACCCAGTTATCGAAAAACAATTGCCTGTCGGAACGCCATATATCGCTAACGATGTTTTTTTGGATAGAGAAACCCAACAATTAATCATGATTACGGGACCGAATATGTCAGGAAAATCAGCCATTTTGAGACAAACAGCATTAATTGTTTTGTTGGCACAAATGGGAAGTTTCGTTCCAGCTGAAAGTCTTAAAATGGGAATTATAGATAAAATTTTCACAAGAGTAGGAGCAAGTGACAATATTTCGATGGGCGAATCTACTTTTATGGTCGAAATGAATGAAACTGCTTCTATTTTGAATAATATTTCTGACAAAAGTTTAGTTTTGTTAGACGAAATAGGTCGAGGAACAAGCACCTACGACGGAATTTCAATTGCTTGGGCAATTGCTGAATTTCTCCATGATCACCCAAGTAAACCAAAAACTTTATTTGCAACTCATTATCACGAGTTGAACGAAATGAGCGAATTGTTACCAAGAATTCAAAATTATAATGTTTCTGTAAAAGAATTAAAAGACACCGTTTTATTTGTTCGGAAATTAGTAAAAGGTGGTTCAGCACATAGTTTCGGAATTCACGTGGCGAAAATGGCTGGCATGCCACAAACAGTAATTTTAAAAGCCCAAAAAATGCTCAAAAAACTAGAAAAAAATCATGGTAGTGATGCTTTGGCAGGCATAAAACAAGATAAAGATGACATGCAAATGAGTTTTTTTAATCTTGATGATCCACTTTTAGAAGAAATAAAAGAAGAAATTCTAAATTTAGATATTAATACATTGACCCCAATTGAAGCCATGATGAAATTAAACGATATTAAAAGAATGTTGGTTAAGAAATAGTTTTATAAAGTTATATATCAATGAATTGCAATATAAAATATTTTTTTTAGATAAAAGACTTGCAAAACTAAATTAAAATATTAAATTTGCACTCGCAATACAAACAAGTAGTGCGTATTTTTTTTCTAAATTGCGAAAATAGCTCAGTTGGTAGAGCGCGACCTTGCCAAGGTCGAGGTCGCGGGTTCGAGCCCCGTTTTTCGCTCAATACCAAGTTACATTTTTTTGTAACAATAAATTTGATTATGTGGTTTGTCTTTATTTAATTTTTTTAAAGATTATATATAAAATCATTTAATAAACCTGCTTGGGTGGTGAAATTGGTAGACACGCTGGACTTAAAATCCAGTGACTGTAATGGTCGTACGGGTTCAAGTCCCGTCCCGAGTACAAAATGGAATCCGTAATTACTTTAATTAAAGTAAATTACGGATTTTTTATTTACATGTTATCAAATAATTTTACATAGAGTTTAATAAAAAAATGCAACAATCAAAAGAAGAAGGTTGCATTTTAGTGTGCGGATAATAGGACTCGAACCTACACGCCTTGCGGCACCAGATCCTAAGTCTGGCATGTCTACCAATTTCACCATATCCGCATAATTGGAGTGCAAATATAATATTAAAAATTAAATATCAAATATCAAATATCATTTATTTTATTGTATTTTTGATATTGTAGAAAAATTTCAAAAAATTAATAAATTCAAATTGTCAATTTCCTTAAAATGAATAATATAAAAACCTACGTTGCCGAAAATAAACAACGTTTTATAGACGAATTAAACGAATTGCTGAAAATTCCGTCTATTTCTGCTGATCCAAAATTTAATGCAGATATAATAAAAACATCAAAAGTTATAAAAATTGCTTTGGAAAAAGCAGGTTGCTATCATGTCGAAATTTGCGAAACACCAGGTAATCCAATAGTTTATGGCGAACATATTATCGATAAAAGTTTGCCAACTGTTTTGGTTTACGGTCATTATGATGTACAGCCACCAGATCCATTGGATTTATGGACTTCGCCGCCATTTGAGCCAGTGATAAAAGTAACTGAAAACCACCCTGAAGGTGCAATTTTTGCTCGTGGTTCTTGTGATGATAAAGGTCAAATGTATATGCACGTTAAAGCGTTCGAATACATGATTACCAATAAAAACTTGCCTTGCAATGTGAAATTCATGATAGAAGGAGAAGAAGAAATTGGTTCAAAATCGCTATCATGGTTTGTAGAACACAATCAAGAAAAATTATCTTGCGATGTAATTTTAATTTCAGATACAGGAATGATTTCTAATCAACAACCATCAATAACTACTGGTTTGCGTGGGTTGAGTTATGTAGAAGTAGAAGTTACTGGCCCAAATCGTGACTTACATTCTGGTCTTTATGGCGGAGCGGTTGCAAACCCAATTAATATTCTCTGCAAAATGATTGCATCGTTACACGATGAGAATAATCACATTACTATTCCTGGATTTTATGACAATGTCGAAGAATTATCGCAAGAAGAAAGAGCCGAAATGGCTAAAGCACCTTTTAATCTCGATGATTATAAAAAAGCACTGGATTTGAAGGATGTGTATGGAGAAAAAGGATATACAACTAACGAAAGAAATTCTATTAGACCAACACTAGACGTAAACGGAATTTGGGGAGGTTACACGGGCGAAGGGGCTAAAACTGTAATTGCTAGTCAAGCATTTGCAAAAATATCCATGCGATTAGTTCCAAATCAAGATTGGGAAGCTATAACGAATTTGTTTACAAAACATTTTGAAAGTATTGCTCCGTCTGGGGTAACTGTAAAAGTTAAACCACATCATGGTGGACAAGGATATGTTACACCAACCGATAGTATTGGTTACAAAGCCGCAAACAGGGCATACTCCGAAACCTTTGGAAAAGCCGCAATTCCAGTTAGATCAGGAGGAAGCATTCCGATTGTGGCTTTGTTCGAAAGAGAATTAAAATCAAAAACAATTTTAATGGGTTTTGGTTTAGATTCTGACGCAATACACTCGCCAAATGAACATTTTGGAATTTTTAACTCTTTAAAAGGGATAGAAACCATTCCGCTCTTTTACAAGTATTTTGTAGAATTGAATAAATAGTCAACAAA
>JAYWEG010000137.1:0-4597 GCA_043779445.1 Bacteroidota bacterium | reverse complement strand
AACATTTTTCCGTTATGTGGATTGGGTACTAACAGTTCCATTAATGTGTGTTGAATTCTACTTAATCTTGAAAGCCTCTGGTGCGAAAATTGGATTATTATGGAAAATGATTGCTTATTCAATCATAATGTTAGTAACAGGATACTTGGGAGAAACAGTTTTCAAAGATGCAGCTGCATTGTGGGGAGGAATTTCTGGAGCGGCTTACTTTTTGATAGTGTACGAAATTTGGTTGGGAGAAGCTTCTAAACTTGCTGCTGCAGCGGGTGGAAATGTTCAATCTTCACACAAAATTTTATGTTGGTTCGTACTAGTTGGTTGGGCAATTTATCCATTAGGATACATGTTAGGAACTGATGGTTGGTACACAGGTTTACTTGGAAAAGGTAGCGTAGATGTAGCATATAACATTGCTGATGCTATTAACAAAATCGGATTTGGACTGGTTATTTATAGCTTAGCTATTAAATCTCAAGTTGAGAAAGTATAATTTTTTTCTCATAAACAAAAAACCGAACAAGAAATTGTTCGGTTTTTTTATTTAAGTAATTTTTGTATATTGGCTTTCTATTATAAAAAAACCAAATCATGAAAAAAACCATCCTACTTGTTTTAGTTTCTTTTTTATGCGTAACAGTATATAGCCAAAAAAAAAAGAAAAGTACAAAATCGAAAGCAATTTCAACTAGTGCGGCATTTGCAAAAGCAGATAATATTACTGCTGAAATAATTAAAGACAAATTCTTTTTGTTTAAAAATGTTTCTAAAACTCAAAAAGACACAATTTCTACAAAAATTGTTGACCCAAAAAGTGTTTTGTCAGATTGTAAACTTGAATCGTATGTTACTAAAACCAAAAAATTATACTATCTATCTTGGATAGAAAAAACTGCTAATATTTCGACAAATAAAACCGAAGAAATTACCCAAACAACTTCTCAAGTTTTTGATGTGGATTCCAAACAAAAACTTTTTGAAAATATTCAAAAAAGTACAAAAATTTCGGAAAAAGTGTTTTTAGACCGATTAAAAAACGCTTCAGAAACTCAAGAAAAAATGAGAAACGAAGGTTATATTTTTACTAAGACTAAAGATGGCGACATACTTTTGAATTCTAAAACTAAAGAAATTAAAATGACATTTGATTTATCTAAAAATCAGTATATCACAAAAAAATAAACTATAATAATGAATTTATTAAAAAAAACAGTGGCACTTTCCATACTTTTATTTTCTTTTTTTAGTTGCAAAGAAAATAAAGAAGAAGACTTCGATAGTAATGCTCCAGATGCACTTTCTACTAATCGAGATACTTTAGTCAATCCGTCAGACGATTTTTTTATGTATGCGAATGGTGGTTGGTTTAGTAAAAACCCAATTCCAGAAACTGAGAAAAGTAACGGAATTTTCAGAACAATTCAAGATACGATTAACAACCAAGTGAAACAAATTTGTGAGAAGTCGGCATTAGATAAAACAGCAGAAAAAGGCTCAAATCAACAAAAAATTGGTGATTTTTACGCTTCTGGAATGGATACAATTGCCATAAATAAATTAGGTCTAGCACCATTAAAAGAAGAAATGTTGAAAATTGATGCAATTTCAGATTCTGGAACTTTACTTTCTGCTATGGCACATCTTCACACGATTGGTGCAAGTCCAGCATTTTCTTTTTATTTAAGTCAAGATGATAAAATCAGCACAAAATATGCATTATTTTTGGGGCAGGGTGGACTTGGTCTTGGCGACAGAGATTACTATTTCAATACAGATGCTGAAACGGTAAATATTCGAAAAGAATACGTAAATCATTTACAAGCGATGTTAACATTTCTTGAAAATGATGAGGGAACTTGTCAAAAAAAAGCTCTAACAATCATGAAACTCGAAACCGAACTTGCAAAAGCATCTCGAAAACTAGAAGCGCTTCGTGATCCCGAAAAAAATTACAACAAAATGTCCGTTGCGAGTTTAAATAAATTGACACCAAATATATCTTGGGACAAAGCCTTGCCTCTCATGGGAGCTACAAAAGCAGATTCTGTAATTGTTGGACAACCAGAATTTTACAAAGCATTAAATTCCATGATAAAAACATATCCTGTAGCAGACTGGAAAACGTATCTCAAATGGGATTTATTGAACTCCTATGCGTCGTATTTAGGAAACGATATCGAAAAACAAAATTTCAAATTCTATTCTACAGTTCTAAATGGTGTTGCAAAACAAAAACCACGTTGGAAACGAGTTGTAGACCAAACAGATGGCTCTTTAGGAGAGTTAATTGGGCAAATTTACATAGCCGATTATTTACCAAAAGGCTCAAAGGAGAAATTGCTCGAAATTGGAAATAATATTCGAGATGTCTATGCAGAACACATCAAAAAACTCGATTGGATGGGCGAAGAAACCAAGAAAAAAGCCTTGAGTAAATTGTCTAAAATCGTTATGAAAGTAGGTTATCCCAACAAATGGAAAGATATGAGTCCAGTTTCAATCGATAGAAATTCCTATTGTTCAAATGTTATGGCAGTAAATAAATGGTCCTATAATTACATGATAAGCAAATTTGGAAAACCTGTGGATAGAACAGAGTGGAGCATGCAGCCACAAACATACAACGCGTATTATAATGCGAGCAATAACGAAATTGTTGTTCCAGCCTGTAACATTTTAGTTCCAGGTTATGAAGGTAGAATGCCAGACGATGCCATTTTGTATGGAATTATTGGAGGTTCGACATTTGGACACGAAATTACTCATGGATTCGACGATCAAGGGAGCAAATACGACGAGAAAGGAAATCTAAACAATTGGTGGACAACAGAAGATTTGAAAAAATTTAATGCAAAAACCAAACTCATCGTGTCACAATTTAGTAAATTCGAGGCATTGCCAAACAAATTTGTGAATGGTGATGCAACACAAGGCGAAAACATTGCAGATTTAGGCGGAGTAGTAATGGGTTACGAGGCATTCAAAAAGACAAAACAATTCACAAGCAATCAAAAAATCGCAAAACTAAATCCAAATCAAAGATTCTTTTTAGCCTATGGCTATGCTTGGATGGTTAACAACAAGAAAGAGGCTTTGGCGCAACAAATCATGACCGATGTACATGCGCCAGCAAAATATAGAATAAACGGTCCACTCATGAACATACCAGAATTCCATAAAACCTTCAACATCAAAAAAGGCAGTAAAATGAGACAATCAGAAGCCGATCGAGTAATTATTTGGTAAACAAATTCAATAAAAGCCATTAAGAAATTGATGGTTTTTTTATGGAGCCAATCCTGCATTACGTTACAATCTTTTGAGAAAAAAAACTTTTTTTGAAAGGTTTTTCAGGAACTTCCTTTGATCGTTCTGCAAAACCAACAAAAAATAGTTTTTTTTTCTCAAAAGGATTTTCACTTCATTCAGGGCTAGAGTAAATTTGTGGAGTGAAGTTTTTCTATAAAATCAAGTTTAATATCATCCCAGTTTTTTTTCAAAAGACAAATTGGACTGAAGTCTTCATCTGCATATTCAAAATTCAAAAACTGACTTTTTATGTTTAAAGAATCGCTATATGGATATCTTTTTTCATAAAATTCAATCATTTGATTGATACTCATTTTATCTAAATAATAATGTAAATCCCAAAAGTCTTTTTTTCTTCCGCTTTGATTTATAACTTCCAATTTCATTGCAATAATTTCATTTTCTGTTGCCATTCGAATTCCATCAATTAGTAAAGCATCAAAAATAAAATCATCAGTATAATATAAATCAACTTTCACAAAATCAGTTTTTGAATTCCCAATCTCGAAATAAGTTCCCATTCCGACATTTTTAGTATTTCTGTAACTACAATATTGATATTTATTTTCAAAAAAATCTTTAATTTTATCAAAATCAATGGAACCATAATTTGCATCTGTAAACAAATCAATATCAACAGACATTCTATGTCCAATTTGTAAACTTAAAGATGTTCCACCAACCAAACGAAAACTAGAAAATAAATCTTCGTTCATTAAATCTATCAGAATTTCTTTCAACAAAGGTTTTACAGTATTCCAATACATAGTTTATCGAGTAAGTTTTTCTGGGTATAATGTATTTATTCTTGCCACTTCATTTTCTCCATAAAAGCGAATAATTTCTTTTTTTTCTTCATCATTTCCATAAGCAAAAACTCTAGTTATAATGGCACGTTTCATCAATTTCCAATCTATTTTATCAAATGATGTATCCCAAAAAATGCCTTCTCTCAATTTAGAAAAATCAGGCTTGTAATTAACATCAAGGCTCAGTAATTTAATATCATAAAAAACCTGTAATGTCATCAAAAAACCTTGTTCTAAATCTAAATCTTTCTCAATTTTGAGCGATAACTCAGTATTCATTTTCCGTTTACCTTTGATAATTGCATTAAGCGTTTGAGGATATTCGCCAATAGAAATAGCATATCTTCGTTGATTGTACTTGCGCTTGTTTAATTCGCGTTCAACAAACTTGCCAGGATGTATTCCTTTTATTTGATTTAAAATAGTATTCATAATACAAATGTAAACAATTTTGTTTACGTTCATAACAACCATTGTTATCT